>JACESW010000023.1 GCA_013911625.1 Cryomorphaceae bacterium
CTATTATATTGTTAAGGCTAATGCTATCAGCTACTTTGAAATGCAGGTGTATAATCGTCTTGGAAACATCTTATTCTACAGCAAAGACATCAATACTGGATGGGACGGTACTTTTGACAATGGCACATGCTATGAAGGCGTATATGTCGCGAAAATCATATATCGTGACCTTGAGGGCATAGAGTATGTGAAGTACCAGCAGTTCACTTTGATGCGTTAGAAAAATTTGAAAGCATAAAAAACCCGCAGGATGACCTGCGGGTTTTTTTTATTCCGTAAGTGGCGCTTACGCTCGGGTCCAAACGGTACTTCGACCGAGCCAAGTGATGCCTAGGACATATCCTTTAAAGTACAGAGTGCCGTCCTCTTGCAGCAAACAATAGCATTCGTAGGTTTTGCCGTTGTTTGGATCATAGATGGTGCCTTCTTGCCATTCCTTTTCAGACGAGTTCCATTTCAACTCTTTTAGAATGACAAGATTCATCAGTTGTCTTTTAGTAAGCGCAGGGTCTTCATTGAATTCATCCACACGAGGCGTAGAGCCGTCGGAGTTCGCTGGGTCTTCTAACCAGATGATACGACCGTAATACAGACCTTTTTCTTCGTAGATCTCAATCTTAGACGATTTGATATCGTTGTACCAAGTCCCTAAGATTTCATTCTGAGCAAAGGACTGAAGCCCTGCAAATAGGCTCAAAACTACAAGCCAATTTCTCATGTCAGGAGTTTTTGAGTTCTCTGTCGTTCTTCGCACCGCTTACACTGGCGTTCAGCTCGAAGCCGATGATAAGGCCAAAGGCATTCACATAAATCCACAGGAGCATGATGAGTAGCGTACCTATAGAGCCGTAGAACTTGTTGTAGGTCGAGAAGTTTTCGACGTAGTAGCCGAATCCATTCGAAGAAACAATGATTAAAATGGTCGCAAGGATAGATCCAGGACTGATGAATCGCCAATCGGTCCCTCGAACAGGTCCGTAGTTGTAGACCAATGAAATACCCACTAAGATGGTCGCAAGCAAGACCAATAGACGCAACCAATAAATAATGGTCGCACTGTAGGCCAAAATATATCCTTGATCGGCAAGCCACCCTGTGAATCCTTGAGAAAAGATTAGGGCTACTAACGCCACTAAAATCAGCATAGTTAGGGCGATGGTCAATAAGAATGCACTTAAGTATTGCCACCAGAAATTTTTGACATCACGAATGTTATAACTAATCCCCAGATTAGAAACCAAAGAAAGTGTGCCGTTCGTTGCAAAAAGCATGGCTGCGATGAAGGTCACTGATAAGAGTCCACCGCGCTTGATTGTCAAAATATCTTCGATGGCATCAAAGGCCATGTCGTGGGTGGATGGCGGCAGTACATCGCCAAGCACTGCGAATAATTCCATTTGAAATGTATCAATAGGCAGATAGGCAATCAAGGTGAAAATAAAGATGATGCCTGGGAAGAGGGCTAAGAAAAAGCTAAAGCTTACAGAACCAGCACGCGTTGAAATAGCGCCTTCATAGATTCCTTGAAAAAAGAAATAGAGGACATCCCATACCGACAATCCGTCAAAGAATGGCGGTTTAATAAGGCTTAATGTATTACGCAGGGCGCTGTACATAGTTAAACAGGTTACTTATTATTGATCAATGGCTTTTAAGGACATATCTAAACTAGCAATTTGATGGGTAAGTGCGCCAATACTTATAAAATCTACTCCACATTCTGCATAAGCAACCAGTGATTCTTTTGTAATCCCACCGCTACTTTCCGTTTCGGCTTGGTCACCAATTAGGGCAACTGCCTCCACAGTTTGTGTTGGAGTGAAGTTGTCGAGCATGATGCGGTCTGCGCCAGCTTCTAAGGCTTGACGTACCTCGTTCAAATCTCTGGTTTCAACCTCGATCTTCAGGTCTTTATCCTTAGACGCTAGGTATGTGCGAACACGTTTTACGGCAGGTAAAATACCTCCAGCAAAATCAATGTGATTGTCTTTGAGCATAATCATATCGTACAATCCCATGCGGTGATTGCCTCCACCGCCCAATTGTACCGCCCACTTTTCTAGTATTCGTAAACCAGGTGTGGTTTTACGCGTATCCAACACTGTACACTTAGTATGCGATATCATGGCAGCGTATCTTGAAGCACTCGTTGCAATCCCTGATAGGCGCTGCATGTAATTCAATACTAGTCGCTCTGACTGCAATAATTTGACAGCATTTCCGTCTACTTCTAAGACAATATCCCCAGGTGAAATGGCACTTCCGTCCTTGATGAAGACCTTAACTACTGCTGAAGGATCAATATATGTGAATAGGTATTCTGCAAGAGCGACACCTGCAATAATTCCAGGCTCCTTAATGAGCAAACGAGCCCTTCCTCGCTTTTGAACATCTAGACAGCTCAGCGAACTATGGTCACCGTCACCAATATCCTCGGCAATTGCAAGGTCAAAAGATGGTAGAAGCGCCTTAAAATCTGGAGTCCAATTTCTTGAAGTCATAAAATACTCAACTCTTTGGTAGGTCTGCCGGCAAGTTAGCATCTTTGCCCTAGCTATGAAGATTGTATTTCTCGTTATTGGTAAAACTTCTGAACGCTGGATAGAGGACGGAATGAACGTGTTCTTTAAGCGGTTGAAGCATTATCAAAAGACTGAATTCCATGCTTTGCCTGATGTCAAAGGCGGTGGAAAGATGACTCCTGAGGCTCTTAAAGAAGCCGAAGCAGCGGTCTATGAGAAGTTTATAGAGTCTACGGATACAGTAGTCCTCCTCGATGAAAATGGCAAAGAGTACCACAGCCGTGGATTTGCCAATCAGATTCAAAAGTGGCGCAATGCGGGTCCAAAAAGATTGGTTTTTATTGTTGGGGGTGCTTTTGGTTTTGCTCCTTCGATGTACGAAAGGTCAAACGCACAAGTCTCAATGAGTAAAATGACCACCTCGCACCAATTGATTCGTGTAATTTTCCTCGAGCAACTTTACCGTGCAATGACGATATTGCGAGGAGAACCTTACCACAACGATTAATCGAATTATGGCAGCCAATTCTTTTGACGGCATTTTACGAGATTTAAAGGCGGGCAAATATGCACCGGTGTACTTCTTTTCAGGAGAGGAGCCTTTCTATGCCCAACAATTGTTGGACTACATCGAACATAACGCGTTGGACGAGGCAGAGCGGAGTTTTAATCAGACCGTCCTTTACGGTAAGGACACCAACATGCTCCAAATTCTCGAGGAAGCCAAGCGCTTTCCTATGATGAGTGATAAAATGGTGGTCTTGGTGAAAGAAGCGCAGCACCTCAAGGCTGCAGACTGGGAATTACTCTCCGGTTATCTCGAGCAACCGCAGCCTTCTACTATATTGGCTTTCGGCCACATGCATAAAAAGTTGGATAAGCGGTCCAAGTCGGGCAAGGCAATTAAGGCAAAGACGGTTTTCTTGGAAAGTGATCCGCTGCGCGATTACCAGGTCATTCCTTGGTTAGAAGGACAGCTAGGATCCAAAGGATTCCAGGCAAGCACTGCAGTCGTTGCAGCAATGGCCGAGCAAGTAGGGACCGATCTGAGTCGCTTGTTCAAAGAAGTGGACAAGCTCGATGTAGCGATGGGTGAGAATCGCTCCTTGACCCCCGAGGATATTGAACGCCACATCGGTATTTCGAAAGATTACAACAACTTTGAGTTGGTAGCGGCGATTGCCTACCGGGACCTGGCAAAGGCATTTAAAATTGTCCACTATTTCTCGAAAAACCCTAAGGAGCATCCTGTTCAGATGATCACGGGAATACTCTTCAATTTCGTCAATAACCTCATTCAGTACCACAGTATGAAGGGCAAGGCCGAAAAGCAGATTGCCTCGGCGCTCAAAGTGCATCCGTACTTTTTGAAACAGTTTTCTGCCGCTGCTAGGCATTACAACAACGACCAAGCTCACATGATGCTCGCTGAATTGCTTGAGTTTGATAGAAAGTGTAAAGGGGTCATTCCTTCGAGTTCGAATGAATATGAACACCTACGGGAATGGCTCATAAAATGTGCACTTTAGACCGTACCTTTGGGTGACCCATACGTATAGATGAAAAAACTTTTCCTCTTCCTAATTCTAATCTTGTCTACCTCTGCGGCTTTTGCGCAGGGAAGAATCCTGCGTGGATTCGTTTACGAGAAAGACGGTGGTGCACCCATTCCATATGCCAATATCGTAGTAGAGGAGGACCGCTTAGGTGCCACAACAGATTTTAACGGTTACTTCCAACTTTCCGAAGTACCCGTTGGTGCGAAGACTATTACAGTCACATACCTTGGGTACAAAACCGAAAAGATTGACGCGAGGGTCTTTAAAAACAAGCCGGCCTCAATCAAAGTCTACCTCGAGGAAAGTACAGAGATGCTGAATACTGTGGATATAAATGTTGCACGTCTGCAGCGTAAAACCAAGGTCAATACAGCGGTGGTAAGTCTAAATCCTAAAAACATCGAAACTTTCTCCGCAGGCGGTGATCCAGATCTGATGAAGGCCTTAGCAGTACTTCCAGGTGTTGTGACCACTGGTGATCAAGGTGGCCAATTGTACATCAGAGGTGGCGCACCGATACAGAATTTGGTGTTGCTCGATGGAATGATCATTTACAATCCGTTTCATAGCATAGGCTTTTTCTCGGTATTTGATACGGACGTATTGCAGGACGCAAAGGTGTATACAGCAGGATTTGGCGCTCAATACGGGTCACGCAATTCGTCGGTCATGGACATTACCACGAGAGATGGGAACCGTTCTGAGCTAAAGGCAAAGGGATATGCATCTACTTACATGAGCAAACTTCTTGTTGAAGCTCCTATTGGAAAAAGAGATGAAAATGGTCTCGCAAACAACAGCCTGTTTCTCAGTGGAAAGACCTCTTATTTGCGTCAAGCAGCTCCCATCTTTTACCCTTATGTACAAACCAGATTTGGAGGATTGCCATTCACCTTCAATGATATTTACGGAAAGTTTACCACACAGAATTCTTCGGGATCAAAGTTGAGCGCAAAGGCCTTTAACTTTAGCGATGCGGTCATGCTTGACAGCGCTCAGGGTATCCAATGGAACAGTACGGGATATGGAGTGAATTTCCTTGTAGTACCCCCGGCATCAGCGACCTTGATCGAAGGTGATTTTGCCCAGAGTTCCTACTTCATTCAAAGCACGGAGAATCCTGATCAGCCGCGCAGCTCAAGAATCAACGGGTTCAACGGGGGATTAAACTTTACCTACTTTTTGGGCAAGGCTGACGAGATCAAATACGGTATTGATTTGATAGGGTACAACACGCGCTTCGATTACACCAACGCTTTAGGCCTGAAGTTGAATCAAGAGGAGAATACTACAGAGTTAGGAGGATATTTCAATTACAGGAAGGTAACCCCGCTTTTGGTATTGGAGCCAGGTTTACGCCTTCATTATTACGGTTCGCTCTCAGAGCTGAGTGTAGAACCACGCTTAGGACTGAAATATAATATCACTGAGGACTTTAGATTTAAGGCATCAGGTGGACGCTACAGTCAGAACTTGGTTGCTGCGAATTCCGACCGTGATGTAGTCAATCTATTTTATGGCTTCCTAAGTGGTGCAACTGATTTGCCAACCTCCTTCAGAGATAGACCGATTACTTCAAGGCTTCAAAAAGCCGTGCACGGGGTTGCCGGATTTGAATATGACCTAGGTAAACACTGGGACATCAATTTGGAATCGTACGTCAAGGACTTCTCACAGATTACAAACATCAATAGAAACAAGCTCTATGATGATATTCCTGTGTACAGTGATCGCCCGGAGATTTTACGCAAAGATTTTATTGTAGAACGAGGTCTTGCATACGGTTACGATGCGGTTATGAAATACGAGAAAGGACGCTATTACTTGTGGGCAGTATATGCCTGGAGTATGGTGACTCGAGACGATGGGATTCAAGTATACAACCCGAACTTCGACCGCCGTCACAACATCAATCTTGTGGGTAATGCGAAGTTAGGCAAGGAAGAGAAGTGGTTTTTATCCGTGCGTTGGAACTTAGGAACTGGCTTCCCATTTACACCTACTCAGGGATATTACCCTGGAATTGATTTCTTGGATCAATTTGGAAATCCTGACATCGATTTTGATTACATCACTGCGAATGGCGACCCAAGTGTCCTTTATGGAGATCTTAATAGCAAGCGATTGCCAACCTATCATCGATTGGATGCCTCGCTAAAATATTCGACCAAAACGGAGGCCGGTGCTTATGAGGTAAATTTTGGTGCCACGAACATCTATAACCGTGAGAATATCTTTTATTACGATCGGACGTCTGCCCAGCGCGTGAATCAATTGCCGATAATGCCGACGATTAGCGCAAGTTTTGCCTTTTAATTGGCGCAGAAAAGAGGTACTTTTGCCCTGTTTTGATTCAAATTATGGCGAGTACTAAATACATCTTCGTTACCGGCGGGGTAACATCATCACTTGGAAAGGGAATCATTTCAGCTTCTTTGGCGAAATTGCTGCAAGCACGTGGTTACCGCGTGACTATACAGAAGTTGGACCCTTATATCAATGTTGATCCAGGAACCCTTAACCCTTATGAGCACGGCGAGTGTTACGTAACAGAAGATGGTGCTGAGACAGATTTGGATTTAGGTCACTACGAGCGATTCTTGAATAGACCTACTTCGCAAGGAAACAACGTGACTACAGGTCGGATTTACCAGAGCGTCATTGATAAAGAACGTCGTGGCGACTTCCTCGGAAAAACAGTACAGGTAATTCCACACATCACTGATGAAATCAAGAATCGTGTGAAGATTCTTGGTGAAACCGGGGATTTCGATATTGTGATTACTGAAATTGGTGGTACCGTAGGGGATATCGAAGCATTGCCGTACATCGAAAGTGTTCGTCAGTTAAAGTGGGAGTTGGAGAAAGATTGTATGGTCATTCACTTGACACTTCTTCCGTACCTGCGCGTAACAGGAGAGTTAAAAACCAAACCTACTCAACATAGTGTAAAAACAATGTTGGAGAGTGGTGTACAGCCTGATGTCTTGGTTTGTAGAAGCGAGCATGCAATCGACGATGATATTCGCAGAAAATTAGCGCTATTTACCAATGTTCGTCAGAAGAATGTTATTGAATCTCGCGATGCGAACACCATCTACGAAGTGCCTATCATGATGTTCAAGGAAAAGCTCGATGAGGTGGTGTTGGATTACTTCAATCTTCCGCAAGACACAGCTCCGGATTTGGACAAATGGCGTGAATTCTTGTCGAGATTACAGTATCCTAAGCGCACTGTTGAGATAGGTTTGATCGGAAAGTATGTAGAGCTTAAAGACAGTTATAAATCCATTTCCGAGGCGTTCATTCATGCAGGAGCTGCCAACGAAGTAGAAGTCAAGGTACGTTGGATTCACTCTGAGCATCTGACACCAAAGAACGCAAAAGAACTTTGTAGGGGATTGGATGGTGTACTCGTTGCGCCAGGCTTCGGAGAACGTGGTTTCGAAGGAAAGGTAGCTACCGTTCAGTATGCGCGCGAAAACAAGATCCCATACTTCGGTATTTGTTACGGAATGCAAGCGGCAGTCATCGAGTATGCGAGAAATGTACTTGGTTGGACCGATGCGAATACCACGGAAGTGAACCCAAAAACAGAGAAACCGGTTATTGCATTAATGGATGAGCAGATGCATATCACGGATATGGGTGGAACCATGCGTCTTGGTGCACAGAAATGTACCCTCGAAGAAGGCACTAAGGCCTACGACGCATATGACGAAGTAAATATCAGTGAGCGCCACCGCCACCGTTACGAATTTAACAATGAATACAAAGAAGAATTGGTAGCAGCCGGTCTACATACTTCAGGTATCAACCCCGATAGTGGATTGGTTGAAGTGGTAGAAGTTGGGAACCATCCGTTCTTCGTAGGAGTACAATACCACCCTGAATACAAGAGTACCGTACTAAACCCGCACCCGCTTTTCGTGTCCTTCGTAAAAGCCGCGGACGAATACCGCCAAAAAAAATAACATGGAGGAGAATAAAGGAATAGATAAGAATCAAATCGCCGGATTTTTGCTCATTGGAGCAATCATGCTTGGCTTTTTATGGTGGAACAGCAGTAATGCACCTGAAGTTCAGCCTGAAAGCAGTACTGAGGTAGTTGAAGAAGTAGCAGCCGATGCACTGAGTGAAGATGCCAAGCCTGCTTTGGAAGTGGAAGCTGTGGCCGATTCAAATGCATTTACAGCGCAACAGGTAACCATCAGCAATGCTGAGTTAAGTTTGACCTTCTCTTCAGCAGGAGCATCGCTAACAAGTGCAGCATTAGCAGATTACCATACATACGACGACACTGCTAAAACTGAAGCGCTTGATTTGGTAAAAGGAAATAGCCAGGTGTTCGATCTGCAACTTCCTGGAGGCGATGCATTGAGCGCCAAAGAGTTCGAGATTGTATCGAGTGCTCCTCGTTCAGTGGTCTTTTCTGACGGTACTACTAAGGTGAGTATTGAACTGGCAGAGGTAGGGTACGATTATTCCTTTGTGGTAACCGGTACTGCAAATGCTACAGGAAAACCAGAACTATACTGGGAGCGCAGTGCACAGCGTACAGAGAAAGGTATTAGTACGGAGCGCCAATATTCAAGCTTTGTCTACCAGGTCACCGAAGACGGCGATGTAGAGCATCTTGCCGGTCGTGGTTCGGACGATAGTGAAGCAACCGAACCGATCAACTGGTTGGCGCAAAAACAGCGTTTCTTTTCATTAATTGTTCATCCTGAGCAAGGATTTACCACTGCAAATATTGCAACAGTTAATGGCGACGATAAGAACGAAAATCTCATCAAGGAATACACGGCTACGGCAACGTTGAATCAGACTGTGAGTGGTGCGTATACGCTTCCATTTAAAATGTATGCGGGCCCAAATCAATATCAATTACTAAAAACCTATGGACAGGGTTACGAGAAGGCCATCAACTTTGGTTGGGGGATTTTCGGAGCTATTGGTCGCGGGGTTGTAGTGCCTATTTTCAATTGGCTTGAAGGCTACGGTTTTGGGTATGGTTTGATCATTTTAATCATGGTGTTGATCATCAAATTGACACTTAGCCCATTAACCTTTGCTTCATACCGTTCAATGGCGAAGATGCGTGTTCTGAAGCCAGCGATTGATAAGATTAACGAAAAGTATCCGGCAGATAAGGATAAAGTACAAAAACAACAAGCGATCATGAATTTGTACCGTGAAGCCGGAGCAAGCCCATTAGGCGGTTGTGTTCCAGTAATTGTACAAATGCCTATCCTATTCGCGATGTTCCGATTCTTCCCTGCATCGATAGAGTTGCGTGGAGAGAGCTTCCTATGGGCGACCGATCTGAGTACATACGATAGCATTATTTCATGGTCGACAGAGATTCCACTTATCTCGACGTTCTTTGGAAACCACCTTTCGCTGTTCACCTTGCTTATGACCGTTTCGACGATTCTCTACACTTGGATGAACCAGCAAATGACTCCTCAAACTGGTTCGAGTGAGCAGATGAAGCAGATGCGTGTCATCATGTATTTGATGCCTGTAATGTTCATGTTCGTGTTGAATAGCTTCCCGTCAGGATTGACGTACTACTATTTCTTATCGAACATCATAACCTTCTCTATGCAGTGGGGTATTCGTAAGACTGTAAACGACGATGCCATCTTGGCCAAGATTGAGGAAAAACGCACTCAGCCTAAGAAGGAGAGTAAGTTCCAGCAGCGTCTTGCAGAAATGCAACGCCAGCAGAATAAAAATAGATCTCAACGCAGAAACGGATAATCTTTTCTATGAGCGTATTGTATAAGAGAGCCCCGCAGATTTCTGTGGGGCTCCTTGTTTAACACATCTCAATGGTTCGCTTTTCGAAATCAATGATGATCGGGCCACCAGTGCAGCCGCCAATCTCATTACGATCAACATCACTTTCATCGTTACTTATCATCCAAGCACCGCTTTTATGTCGACGCAGCGTACCTTCCTCCCAAACATCTCCAGGTTTAGCGAACATCCATATTGCATTCGAGTTCTCGGAAATAAGCAGAGCTACATGTCCGTCTTCAACGACTACGATGATTTCATCCCCCAAGGATTTGCCTCCCAATTCTGCGAAGACTACTTCATAGGTATAGGTACCGTTCGCTGGCACTTCACTTTGTGGATGGTTGGAGAGCATCATCAGTACGCCGATGATTATGGAGGGTAGAAATCGCATAAACTCAATATAAAAAAAGCCCCGCAGTTTCCTGCGGGGCTTTTTTTATTTTATGTGGAACGATGATTAGTGATTCACGTGCGTCACTACACCGTTAACGTAGTCGTAATCGCCTGAACCGTCTTGGCGCAATTGCCAGATGATGGTAGCTACGCTATAATCAGCTTCCATACCTGTTGGTAGAGTAGGCTTAGTGATTTCGAGTTGAACCGCTGAGTAGCGCGTACCAAATACATCACCGGCTGCGTAAGAACCGCCCAATGCATTGATGTCGCTAAGGTTCATACCCCATGGACCTAAAGTTACTGATGAAGTGTCTGCAACGTTTGCGTCTGGGCTTTTCGTCCAACCTTTAACTGCTGTCGTCGCGTGGCCGAATAATGCTTCATCGTGCGTATAAGTAGTACCCGATGCGATCAAGAATACTCCTGAAGCAACCTCTGCAGCGTCTTGCGACCAAACAGTAGGTGTTGCACCTGATCCTGTCGTTACCTTAGGTAGAGAGCTTACTTGGTTTAGATCTACGCCGCCGCCGTAGTCTTTAGCAACAACACCGTTGAGTAGCAAGTACGATTGTACCATGAATACTTCATCGATTTTCGTTTGCAAACACTTGATGCGTGGATATACTACCAATTTACCTGCTGTATCAATAACTTCTGCCTCTACACCGAAAGCAACTTCATCAAAGATCGCTGATGCTGCAGCGCCTGTTGGATTTTGACCTTGGTCTGTGTTATTTACGTAGAAATTTGGAACACCAGAGGTAGGGAAGTTGTCGTCAAATGCACCCGAGGCTGCATTGTCAACGGCAAACCAATCACCAACGTGGTTAGCGACAAGTACTACACTATCTCCAAGAACACCGTCAATCATTGTCATGATTTCAGCACCGTTTGGACAGTACTGACACCATGCGCCAGTAGTTTCAATTACTAAAGGACGAGCCTGGTCAGTTACAGTCAAAGAGTCTCCAGGGTAGGTTGCTGGAGCTGGCTCAGCACCTCCTGTCTCACAAGAGGTCATGAATAAAGCGCCTGCTATGGCACTAAGGGCAAATAATTTTTTCATAAGTCGGTTGCGATCTTTATTGATCTGAATTACGAAAATAACTCATTTTCCAATACCCACAACCTCTGAAAAGTAAACGGGTAGGTGGTCTGAGTATCCGTTCTTAAAAAAGTCGCCCTGCCAACGGCGCCGGGGCTTTAAGCCTCCCCATTTAGCGTCTTTTTCTAGTAGCAGCGGTAGATCGCAGGCTTGCACTTGTATAGGGAAATTAGCAATCCCGCCGTCAATAGCGTTCCAACGTCCTTGGTATTTGTAGGTGCCAGCTGCCCCAACTTGAGTAGCAACGTGCCAAGAAGGGCCGTATTCTTGCGTTAGTGGATCGTTGAAATCGCCGACGATAATGGTTGGTGACTTGCAGGAATCTAGAGCCGTCAATACAGCCGCAATGGCGAGGTTGCGCTTCCATTGACTTTCTCGACTGCCTCCTCGTTTTGAGGGTAGATGAACCACCACTAGATTGAACCGCTTCTCGCCAATGCTATACCGGACAAATAGTGCGTCTCTGGTCAGAAGCGAGTCGTTGGAATATCTAATGCGATCGGAATAAAGCACTTGTATGCGCTCCGGGTCATATAGCAAGGCACAGTCAATTCCTCGATAGTCGGGGCTATCGAAATGAACGATATTCCATGGCCCGTGAACGCGCATGCCCTGATGGCGTATCAAATCATCGAGTACACTTCGATTTTCTACTTCGCATAGTGCAACTATAGGTGCACGGTAGCGGCTCTGCAGCAGCATATTAAGCACTCTCGAAGTCTGTCGAATGCACAATCTGTAGGTGATGCTTTCATACTTTTTGCCTCCCGAAGGAGTAAATTCGAGATCGTGGAAATTTCGGTCGTGTATCGTATCAAACAGATTCTCGACGTTATAAAAAAGCCAAGGTTGACCGGCTACGGGGCTTGAAAAAAGTAAGACGAAACAAAGGACTTTCATCCTTTCAAATTCTTGCCTTTAATAGATAGTACCAAAATATGTGAGCAACCTTGAGTTACTAACGGTTGAAATAGAGCAGGGATGAATCACCGTAACTTAGAAAACGGTAATCGTTAGCCATAGCATGGGTGTACACTTCTTTCCAAGATTCGCCTATGCCTGCACTTACTAAAAGCAATAAGGTGGAACCTGGCTGGTGGAAGTTTGTAATGATTCCTTGGGTAGATTTCATACTGTAGCCAGGGCGAATCATGAGTTGGGTTTGAAGGGCTAACGAGGAGATGCCTTTGCTTTCAAGATGGTCGAGTAG
>JACESW010000024.1 GCA_013911625.1 Cryomorphaceae bacterium
GCTTTGGGTTGAGTCAAAAATCTTTGATTGTGTGCTATTGGATATTTGCTTCGATGTGAAGCAAAACAATCTTTGTCCATGCAAGATCATAATTCCCCACCACCGCAACCGCCTATACAATAGGGCGGTTGCGGTGGTGGAGTTGAATCTTAAAGGAATTGAGTGTGATTATAGTATAACTGCCTTAAATAGAGATGATTGTTGTGGTTTTGGTTTGGTGTTCATTTCAAACAGAGAAAAATGACTAACTTGCAGATACCTGCAAAGGCCTGCATAATGGGTATGTTCTCGTCCCTTGGAAAATGTGGTGTCCAAACAGGTGACCACGACTGCAAAGAGTGGTTAAACATCTGATAATCAGCACGGTAAAATATATAGTTCGAGCCCTGCTGGGCCCACTTTAAAGCACTTCCATTAGGAGGTGCTTTTTTATTTCAATGGAGTTTTCCAAATGTCATTCTCGGGTGAAGGTGCTTCAAAAATTACAGGGCTCCTATTTACAGGTTCTGGAAGTTCTATCGATCTGGCGTGAAGCGCTACTTGAAGATTTTGGTAGGGCATCGTTGAGCCGTATTTTTCATCGCCTATTATGGGACAGCCCATGTGGCTGAGCTGTGCGCGAATTTGGTGGAAACGCCCTGTTTTGGGTTTTATTTCTAGAAGGAAATAGTCATTAATAGATGATAATACCTTGTAGCTCAGCTCTGCTTTTTTGGCGCCCTTCACCTTTGGATGGGCGACAAGCGCTTTTTTACTTTTCTGATCTATTAGTAGATGGTGGATAAGCACGCCTTTTTCCTCTTTTGGTGCTCTGGAGGTAATTGCCCAATACGTTTTTTGAATCTGCCGCTCTTCGAACCACCTGTTCAGGGTTTTCAACGTTCCACGCTTTTTTGCGAAGATGACTACGCCGCTGGTCACTCGATCCAGTCGGTGGACAACTCCAAGGTAAGGATCATTGATTTTCTGCTTGAGATAGGCGCGACAGTTGGCCTCTAGATTATTTGCCTCGAAGGGGTTGTCTTCGGTAATTATTCCTGCAGGTTTTTGAACGACCAACAATTGGTTCGATTCAAACAAAACGCCTTCTTTTTCTACCATGTGGGCAAGCTACTGATTTCGTGTGAATTTTATAGTCAAGTCCTTCCTTTTGACAAGATTATGTTGCATCTTCAAGGCAATGAAACAGTGGGGTCTGCTATTACTTTTTTGCTTTGGTTACCAGTTAGTTACAGCGCAAGTAACTACTGTTCGAGTGATGACTTACAACATCTTGAACTACAGAAATTCCACCAACGAGTGCAACGGCAATACAAACTCTGCGAGTAGTAAGGAAGTGGCCTTGGATACCATCGTTCGCAACATGCAGCCTCACATCATTTGTTTTCAAGAGGTTGGTGCATCTGCAAACAACGCTACCTATTTGCTTAATAATGCACTGAACACTTCTAGCGCGACTAATTGGACGACGACGAACTACACGAACAATAGCTTTTCCTCCTTAACAAATGTCATTGCCTATCGCAGTGACATTTTTGGTTTGATTTCACAGGATGTGATCACGAAAGATGTAGGTAACAATAATTTGGTCCGTGTGGTGGACGTGGCTCGATTCTATTACAAAGATCCGTTACTCAATGCGCAGAGCGATACTGTGATTTTTACGGTTTTAAGCGCACACTTTAAGGCGGGTAGCGGAACGTCGAATTCTTCACAGCGCAACGCTATGGCCGGGGCAATCATTGATTACATAGAGAACGATGCAGTCGATGCGAACATCATGCTTATGGGCGACTTTAACATGTATGCGTCTTCCGAGAGCGGGTACCAGACCTTGATTGCAGGAAATGGATTTCGTTTTGAAGACCCAATTAATAGCTCGGGAAGCTGGAACAACAACAGTTCATTCGCCGCCATTCATACACAAAGCACCAGAAATGGGGGGTCGAACAGCTGTTTCTCTGGAGGAGGTTTAGACGACCGATTCGATCAAATTCTTTGTTCCGAGGATATCATCGAGGGTGAAGACGGAATGGTCTATGTTCCTAACACCTACTTCGCCGTTGGAAATGACGGTAACCATTTTAACGACCCTTTAAATGCGGGCACAAACTACAGTGTGAGTAGCACAGTTTTATCTGCACTTTACTCCTTAAGCGACCACCTTCCTGTAATTGCAGATTTCGATATTGATCTACAAGGGTTGAATACTGCAGAGTTGGAAGTCCCGGTTTTAGAAAACCCCATGCGTCAACCAGCTCAATTGGCCGATTATTACCTGCGTTATGGTCTTACTATCTACACATTGGATGGACGAAAAGTATTTGAAAAGCCTGAAGGAGAGCCTGCCACAGTTCAGGGGCTTCCAACGGGATTATACATTGCTCATTGGTCGAAAGACGGGCGCAGTACAACCACAAAATTGATGCTATGGTAAGAAAATTACTCGCTGTTTTGTTGTTACTGCCTCTGCTTAGTGTTGGTCAAGGATTTGAGGAATTTCAAACGACGCGTGCCAATGTGCGTTTGAGCGCGACCAATGTTGGGACTTTTGGGAATGCCTTCCGTGGGTACCGCGACGGCTCCGGAACACCTTCCATGGAATATCCTGCCGGTTCCGGTATAGAACACCTGTTTGAAGGCGGTCTTTGGTTTGGCGGCCTCGATAATGGAATAGTTCGTGTGAGCACTTCAGCCTATGATGCGCCGCAGGGCTATGCGCCAGGTCGCGGCGGCTTTGAGTTTAATGCAACACAAGGTGCCAATGTTGTAGAGAAAAGCTCGCTTCGCTCTTCGCCGAATTACCGCGCAGATGCCGTGAGCCACCAAGATTTCATCGCCAGCTTCAACGATAGTGAAATATTAGTTCCCGGTACCAGTATTCCGATCAACAATCACCTCAACCCTATGGACCTTCAGGTGGATATGGCGGTGTACAACTGGGAATATTCATTTACTGACTTCATGGTCATTGTAGATCTTACCATTACCAATGGGTCAAGCAATACCTATGAAGATTTTTTTGTAGGTCTGTGGAACAACACAGTGGTGCGGAACATCAACATCACACCAGCGGGTGCTGGTGGTGCCACCTTCTATTCACAAGGTGGAAATGGCTTTATCGACAGTTTGAATTTGGCCTATTGTTACGACCGCAATGGAGATGTTGGTTTTACGGATAGCTATGTAGGTCAGATGTTCTTGGGTGCAGAGGATAAGAACGGATTCCAACATCCTCAGGTAAGCACGGACACCAAGGTAAACTACAACGCTTGGGTATTCAACAACAGCGGTGCCAATACCTTCTTCTTTCCAACCTCAGACCAGCAGCGCTATTTGAAGATGTCGGACGGTTTTAACGGGCATCCTTGTTGGAACGATCCCACAGGTGCAGCTTGTGTAACGACCATGGACGTTGATTTGCAGTCAGAGCTTAATGCTTTGGGCAATCGTTCAGATTTAGTTTCAGTAGGGCCATTTGACGATTTTCAGCCAGGTGACGAAATCAAGGTCAGTTTTGCGTACGTCGTTGCGAAGAAATACGAGGACGGTTTACCGAACGGTTCCAATAACGCCACACAACAGACGTATTTATTGGACGCTGCGAACTGGGCACAACGCACGTACAATGGAGAAGATGCCAACTTTAACGGCGTGCTCGACGAAGGTGAAGACAAGGACGGCAACGGCGTGATTACACGATTCATTTTACCCTCGCCGCCGGAAACTCCGATTATTCGCGTAGAGCCAGGCGATGGCGAGTGTACTATTTATTGGGCGGATAATTCGCGCCAAAGTGAAGACCCTATCTCCAAGAAGAAAGATTTCGAGGGGTATAACATTTATGCAACGCAAACCGGTTTTGATGTATTTGGAACACCAGATTTACAGAACGATTTGGAATTAGTAGTAAGCTTTGATTCATTGGCCAATGACTACGGCTTTAACAATGGGTTTTTGCCCGTGAAATTGGCCGCGCCGATTACTTTCGATGGCGATACCAACGAGTATACCTTTGCGTATACCTTAAGTCCTCTTCCCAACGGTTGGCAAACAGCTGTTGCGGTAACGGCATTTGATAAAGGCGATTTGAACAGTGGTCTAGAATCGCTCGAGAGTGCAGTCTTGTCGAATGCGGTAAGGGCCTTCCCGGGTGCTGGACCAAGCAACCTAGACAGTGTGGAGCCCTATGTGTACCCGAATCCATATTATCTCGGCGCAAGCTGGGAAGGGTCGAGTAACTTCCAAGAGGAGAGTCGGAAATTGGTCTTTTCTAACCTTCCAAGAAATTCAAGAATAACCATAACTACCGCTGGCGGTGATTATATAGACAGTTTTGAGCATCACGAAGAGTACGATGGAACGGACATTCGCTGGTTCCGCAGCTTTGGGTCAGAAGATCCATCGCGAAACGTATTCTCAGGGGGTGAACATGCGTGGGATTTGCTTTCCAGAGAGAGCCAGATTATTGCACGCGGTATGTACCTCTTTACCGTGGAAGATTTAGAAACAGGAAAATCATTTACAGGAACTTTTTTAATCGTGAAATAATGAAAAGAGTCGTTTTACTTTTTGCAGTGCTTTTTGGCTTGGCTGCCAATGCACAGAGCTACGTGTCCATTTCGGACATTAACTATGTAAGCCCAACAGATTTGGCTGCATGTAATGATACTTCGTCCTACTTGGGGCAGACAGTGATTACTCGCGGTGTTGTAGTGACGCCAGGGAATGTAACAGAGGTTGCTTCAGGTTCTGTAACTGGAGGCTTGCGTCCATTTATCTTCATTCAGGATACCACGGTAGGTGGTCAGAGCTCACCATTCGCAGGTATCGAGGTGATGGGGGTATATACAAGCAGCACAGGTTCTTTGCAAGTACCTGCAACCTTTACCCAAGCGCTACCAGGAGATATCGTTGAAGTAAAAGGTGTGGTTGGCGAGTATAATGGTTCAAACCAATTGTCATTGGCGGATGCCAACTCATTTAGCATTGTGAGTACTACTACTGATCCTGTAGTGAGCGATACTATTGCTGTTGGTGATCTTAACGACGCACAGTTCGTGAATAACGTAGTAACAGGCGAGCAGTACGAAGGGTCATTTGTGACTTTGACAGACGTGACGGTTACTCAGGTTATTCCTTTTAGTGGAAACCGTGTAAGCTTCAACATTGTCGATGGAAATGGGAATGCAATGAACGTAAGTGATCGATTCCTTGCTCAAAAATTGAGCTCATGGACTACGGTAAACCCAAATTCTCCTCAAACTCAAGGTTCTTTTGTGCCGCCAGTGCCTGGAACATTCTACAACTCTATTTCGGGTGTGGTTCGTCACGACGCGAACGGATGTACAGGAGATAACGGTCGTGGTTACGAGATCAATCCGTTTGCCGCTTCACACTACGACATCGGCTATGCGCCTCCGTATATCGCCAATTTTGAACGCGACCCTTCGATTCCTACCTCAAACCAGGATGTGGAGATTGTATGTACTATTACAGATTTTGACGGTAGTGTAGATTCTGTAGCCTTTGTATGGAGTGCTATTGATACGCAATCGGTGGCTAATTTCACCATAGCCCCGATGACGCTGGTAACCGGTACTACGGATGAGTTTGAATTTGAGATTCCACAGCAGGCCAATGGTGCGTTGGTGCGTTACTACATCTATGCAAAAGACGACGACGGCAACGAAAGCTACTTGCCTTCGAAGCCGATCAACCAGGCAACACCAAACTTTGACTTCTATACTGTTCGTGATAACGGTTTGATTATCCCGGATATTCAGTTCACCTACAACTCAAATGGCGCTTCTCCTTTGAACGGTGCGGAGGTAACTGTAAAGGGTATTGTGACGGCTTCGACTAAAATTGGCGACCTAGGGTTCTTGTACATCCAAGATGAAAATGCAACATCATGGGCGGGTATCTGGTGTGTAGGAATTGGCCTTAATACCTACTACCGCAATGAAGAAATTGAGGTTACAGGTTTTGTAGAAGAGTATTACGGAATGACCCGATTAAATGTGACTTCTTCGAGCAAGACCGGCAACTTAGGTTCTATTACACCTTTGGTCATTGATCCATCGGATTCAGCGAGCTACGCAAACTTCGGTTGGGAGCCTTATGAGAGTATGTTGGTACGTTACGAGGATCCGAACAACAGTTCATTGTACGTGAGTCAAACTAACCTTGGCTTTGGAGATTATGCAGTAAGCAATAGCGCCTCTGCGCCAGTATGGAGCAGTGGACGTGTATTGGCTGGTCGTCAGTCGACCACTGCCTATTCTTCGTTGAACGTTCAGTTGGTAACAGATACTTCGTATGCTTCGATTGATGGCGAGATGGACGTTACACCAATCGTAGTGGACAACACAATGACCTTTGATGCTATTGAAGGTATCTTGTTCTACGGCTTCAGCAACTACCGCTTGTTGCCAAGAAACAACAATGACTTTATCAACCCGTCTGTAACTCTAGATAGCGTTACGGTAGCAACATCGCCTATTGGTTTAGATGAATGGGCTACTTCAAATCTTAAAGCTTATCCAAATCCGTCAGACGATTGGATGCAGCTGGAAAGCTCAGGAGCGGGTACTTGGACTATTGCTAATGTTTTAGGTCAGCAGATTGCCACTTACGAGAGTGAAGGTTCATTGAGAATTTCGACTACTGCACTAGCAGAAGGCACCTATGTGGCTCGATTCAGCGGCGCAGAAGGTGCTGGAACCATCATCTTCATTGTTCAGCGATAGATCTTGAAGCGAGTAGCGGTCATATCTAGCATTTTATTTGCAGCCTTGGGGTGTCAGAAGCCCCAAGGATCTGTGGATAACCTAGCGCCGGAGACTACCATTAGTGTAGACAGTATCCAGCGTTCTGGGGACCTGCGATTGAATGCGAATGTGCATTTGAATTGGTACGGGTCAGATGCCGACGGCTACATAGATTACTTCAACGTTCAGGTCAATGATGAGCCGGTAGGTAAGACCCGCTCCAACGACAGCATCTTTACGTTTGTGATAGATGCAGGCTTAGATTCAGCTGATGTCCTTATTCAGGTAAGCGCAGTGGATCACGAAGGGCTAGAAGATCCTACGCCAGCAAAGTTGTGGGTGCCGCTAAAAAATGCTGCGCCTTCATGCCGCATTGATGCCGACGAGATTGCGCCAGACAGCGCAAAGATTGTTCTTACGCTTCGCTGGGATGCAGAGGATATCGACGGTAATGAAACTATTGTTGAGGCAGAGGTACGTCTAAATAATGGACCTTGGGCACAGATAGACCTCGGTCAAGGACTGCTGAGTTTTACCCTGAATGCGAGCGGAACCTCAGCGGCCGTTTATCAAAATGGATTTTTAGTAGATACTGCGCTTTCTGGCGCTTCTGCCAATGATACCAACAAGGTTTTTCTTCGAGTGAAAGACTGGGCAGGTTCGTACTCGGAGGTGGATACATCGAGTACTTTCTATTGGTCGTCGAAGGCTGCCGATATGTTGGTGTTGAATAGTCAACCGGCATACATCGGGGCACAGTATAAAGAGTGGCTAGACACCATTGGTGATGCCTATGACTATGTGCAGATGGATGCGATTACTGGAATTGGTATTCCAACGTATTGGAACCCATCTATGAAGCTGCTTTTTGAACAGTACGAGCGCGTACTTCTATTTATGGATGCTACTCAGTTTCCGAACAATGGCGGAACGGATTATTTGCTCAATATTCTTAGTCCTTCGGTGCAGTCATATGTCCAGGGGGGAGGGAAAGTATTAACCAGCGCACAGATCACCAGTTCCATGGATATGGGGGCCATTAATGACGTTTACCCGGTCAGTGGGTCCATTACTTCTACCGGTCAAGCGCGTCTGACCAATGACAGTTCTATAGTTCCTGTAGACACGACGGGCGGCGCTCCATCGGTACGACCAAAAAATATTGTTTTAGGGGTGACTCCAGTGAACCCAGCGGCAGATGCCAACGCTTACTATACGGCGCAGTTAACCAAGATAGCCGGTTGGACAGGTAGCAATACCGTAGGTACTATCCGTTCCAGAAACGGTGAAGTGTATGAGGTGTTCTTCTCAGTTCCGTTGCATCAATTTTCAAGGTCCAATTCGACTAATGGTGGTGATCTTTTAAAACATGTACTAGAAAATGAATTTTAGGAAGCTCTACATATTCATTTTCATCGCCTTGAGCCAGATGGCCTTTGCTCAGAGTAAAGGGGTGCTTAAAGGGGTAGTGGTTGAAAAGGCGACTGGTGAAACTTTGCCGAATGCTTCGGTGACCATCGTCGGTACCTATTATCAGACTTTGACCGATTTCTCCGGTGAATTTGAAATTAAAGACATTAAGCCTGGAACCTATACTATTAAGGTCCAATTCATTGGGTTTAGTCCAACACAGATTAACGGGGTTAAAATCAAGAAAGGTCAAAACAAACCCCTGCGCGTAGCTTTGGTTGAGCAGAATGAAATGCTCAATACAGTGACTGTTGTGGGCCGAAAAAACCAGGTAGACCTTGAGCAAGCTTCTTCGGCAATCACGTTTTCTTCAGAAGAGATTAGTTCTCTGGTCGCAAAAGGCGTGGAGGATATCGTAGCCCAGCAGGCAGGTGTCCAAAAAACTACGGACGGTATCCAAATTCGCGGGGCACGTGTCTATGAAACCGAGTATTTGGTGGACGGCATCTCGGCGCAAGATCCTTTGGCCGGTACCGGCGGCGGTGTGAGTGTAAGTTCGTCTTCACTGCAGTCTATCAATTTGATGACCGGTGGTGCTAGTGCAGAGTACGGCGGCGGATCCTCGGGAGTCGTGAATACCACCATCAAAGAAGGTGGACAGAAACTTCGTTGGAGCGCTCAGTACAGTTCGGATAATTTTACGCCCGCAAGCTTCAATACCGACCGAGCTGAGGTCACGCTAAGTACGCCTATCCCATTTACAAAGAAGAAATTGACGCTGTTCACCAGTGCCAATGCAGATATTACGGATCATTATTTTGGCGCTACCGCATCTCAGTTAAACAGCTCTTTATTTCCGGGTAACCCAACCCTTTGGGCACCTCGACAGAGCAACGATTACACGCACACGACTAAATTGACTTGGCGTTCAAAAGCCGTGGGTAAGATCAGCTTGACCAACAGCCACAGTCTTAAGGTCAATCAAAATTCACGTACACTTCAGATTGTTGGGTTTGACGCCTTACTGGCGCCTGGGTTCCAATACAACCGCTCCAACAACCTTGATAACGCGACTACTTATACTCACCACAGTAATTTGAGCGTTTTGCAATGGCAGAAGCGTTTAAATGCAAAGTCAGGATTGAATTTCTCAGCGGGTCGTCTGTTCACCAACCTCCGTGCGGATGCGAACGGTCGTCCGTTCCGAGCAGAAACTGTAGATCAGATTTACGATGAGGATTACATCTATACGGGGCAAATGACCTTGTTCAACCCGAATGATCCTTCTGGTACCTATTACCTCATCCCAGGTGATGGCTTGGTAAATAATGGAGGTATTACCCCGATTTGGCACGACCACTACGCCCAAGAGTACACCCTCAAAGGCAAATTCACCTATACGCCAAACAAGATTCATCAAACCTCGGCAGGTTGGGAGCATGCATTTACAGAATACCAATGGGTCGATGTGTTCCGCCCTTGGGTAGGTGCCCCGATTGTATTAAATGACAGCACAACTACTCCTTCGATCTCTATTGGATCAAGTAATGATATTTGGAAGGTGAACCCTCAAAAAGGTGGCTTCTTCGTGCAAGACCGTATCGAATACCAAGGGATTAAAGCAACCTTAGGGATGCGTCTAAATTATTGGGCACCGGGAGCATTCGCCGATGAAGCCGTGAATGATCCTACTTCACCGGTTCTAGATCAAGTTCGCCAAGATTACATGGATCAGACCATTGGCGTCGCTGGGCTTCGTTGGAAACTGCGCATGTTGCCGCGTTTGAACGTAAGCTTCCCAGTCACGGAGAATAATGTCTTGTATTTCAACTATGGCCACAGCATGCGCACGCCGCACCCGCGCTTCTTATACGCCGGCCTTGACCCTGAATACCAAGACCGTTCCTTCCTCTCGAATCTTGGGAATCCAAACCTGAATCCAGAGGTCAACATTTCGTATGAAATTGGATATAAGACCCTCTTGGGAACTCGCTTAGGTTGGACTTTAAATGCATTCAACAACAACCGCTTTGATTACATCGTGGCGCGCCGCGTCATTACTACGGATGCGACGGGTCGTCCTGTGACAAAGACCATGTACATCAATCAGGATTACGCGAAAGTCTTGGGTGTGGAGACTCAGTTTAATGCCCGCTTGGGCGAGAGCTTCCAGACGTTTATTAATGGTAGTTACCAGCAGGCGCGCGGTAAGAGTAATTCGGCTCGAGAGAGTGCCTTACAGATTGCTCAAACCGGGGAGGTACCATTGTCTCAGGAGCAATTCCTAGCTTGGGACAGGCCCTGGAAATTCAATGCGGGTATCACCTATGCAAATGACAGCAGTAAATGGCGTGCTACAGTTAGTGCTCGCTATTCTTCGGGATACAGGTATACCCCTCAGAATTTGGTCGGCTATAATGATTTAGGTCGCCCTCAATTCGAAGTAGATAACAGTAGATTCTTGGAAGGTAGAGGTGCCTACTGGTTCAATATGGATGCTAAGGCAAGTTACCAGTTGGTCAGGCTTGGCGGTGGACGAGGGGTGGCCTTAAATGCTGAGGTAAGAAACTTCACCAACAGAAGAAATGCACAGATTATCAACCCTATTACGGGAAGGGCCTACGAATATGGAGACGATGTGCCCTTAACATGGCGCGATCCTAGACCTGAATTTAATGGCCCGCAAGAAAGTGGGACGGACCCTCGGAATCCTGCGCGATACGCCGCCCCGATTCAATGTATGATTGGAATTCAAATGTCATGGTAAAGCGTATACTACTCTTCTTGGCATTAGCCTTTGGTCCGGTGCTTCATGCACAGTTGCTTCCAAACTATGGGGAGGAGCGTGCAGGACTTAGTTCCTTTACCTACTTAAAATCTCCTGTAGATCCTTGGAGTGCTGGCTTGGGCGGAACAGCTTTAGCAAACACGTCGTCGTATGGGTTAGTGACTAACCCAGCATTGCTTTCCGCAGGAATGCAGCAGGGTGTCTTTACAGGTTCTAGAATGCTTGGCGGATCTATCGGGCACGACTTTTTCAGTATTTCGAAGGCGCGCAATCCCAACCAAGTGGTAGGCGTTTCTTTAAACTCTTTAACTTCTGGAGGAATTGTTGAACGTACCGTTTGGCAGCCGGAGGGAACGGGACGAATTGTAAACGGCGCCTTACATTCTCTAGGTGTCGGTGTGAGTCAACGCTTTTCGGATTATTTCAACG
>JACESW010000025.1 GCA_013911625.1 Cryomorphaceae bacterium
ACCTAAGATTTTGAACCGATTCATGAACAAATCTCCAGGCTAAATTCAACTAATTAACGCTGAATTAATTCGTGACTAACCGCCACAAACGTATATTTAAACATGAATCTGAGCCTAATTGTAAACCAATATAACGACAAGTACCTCCCTCACCTCAGTGCGGATATTGTCATTTTTGGTTATAAAAACGACGCCTTACACTGTCTTTTATTGCAATTTGGAGACCGCTGGTTTCTTCCTGGCGGACACATCGAAAAAAATGAGGACGTAGGTAGCGCTGCGGAGCGAATTGTGGAGGCGAGAACTAAATTACAGCGTAAATTCTTGCACTTTTTCAATGCCTTCGGCAAGGGTGACCGCTCGTTCTCCGAGGACTTCAAACGCATCTTTCAAGCAAAAGGTACTGCCCTAGATAAAGACCATCCGATGCTTGCTAGGTATGTCACTCTTGGCTATATCGCCTTGGTCGAAATGGATTCAGTAGCCCCCGAAGTTGGTAGTTTTGACGACGCTATTGCCTGGCATCCTGTCAACAAACTTCCTGCTATGGTCGGCGACCACGATCAAATCATTCGTAACGCCCAAGAGTACCTCGTAGGACTTAATGAATTTACTCCTGTAGGTCATCACCTGCTTCCGGAATACTTTACCATGCCTCAGCTTCATAAACTGAATCAAGTGATTACTGGCAGAGATTTAGACCGCAGTCGTTTCCAAAAGAAAATGCTCGCACTGGACATCTACAAACGTCACGATGAGATCACTACCTCTGTAAGGGGACGGAATCCGTATCTTTATTCCTATGATGGAAAAGATACCCTCGAACGCAGATAAGGCGATTAAAGAAGTTATTTCTCAGCGAAAAACTACAAAGGTCCTTGCTCAAGCGCCTTGGTCGCCAACACTTACGCCAGAAGCACAGCGTTCCTTGATCAATGACTTATTGGAATTAGCGTCTAGCGCTCCTTACCATTATAAAAGTGCTGAACGCTATAAACGCGGCGACTTAACAAGTACCCTTCCTTTCCGGGCATATACCCTAGAGGCAAATAATTGCAGGAAACTCGCGGATCAACTGCATGAGGTACAACCGCCGGCCGGTAAAATCATAAACATGCTTTGGGCGGCGGAAGCTATGATTGCGATGAGTTGGTTGCCTGATGTTTTTGGCGAGCAACCGGAAGTTCGAGAGATGGAACCGCTCCCATTCACAGGAAACTTGCGCAATATGGAACATATTGCAGCGGCCAGTGCCGCCATTCAGAACATACTTCTTGGGGCAACCGCAGCAGGCCATCCGTCTTACTGGTCATCGGGTGGAACCCTGCGTCAAAAGCAAGCACGAACCTTACTAGGTATACCTATGGACGAAATCTTCTTGGGGTGCCTTTTCGTATTCCCAGAGGATGCGTTGGAACGAGGAGAAGAGGTCAAACCAGGAAAATTAAGAAGTGAGGGGAAAGAACTTTCTTCATGGTCAAAATCTATAGAACTGTAATCGATGAAAAATTGGCTCACACTATTAGGACTCACCCTAGCATTCTGTGGCTGTGAAACGCAATCTGAAGAGCCGGGGATAAATACCATTATGCCTATTGGAGCTTCGCGCGTTCAAGGAAGCCCACCTGGATACCACAGCTATAGATATAAACTGTGGAAGAAACTGCGCAACAACGATTGGAACATAGATTTTATCGGCACTCAGATTGATACAGAGTTGTATCCTATGGTCAATGATGAAGAGTTTGATCCGCACCACGAAGGACACAGCGGATGGACTTCTGAACAACTGTTGGATGAACTGTCAGATTGGACAGCAGTGCTTGATACCCCAGATATTGTGCTTTTTAGCTCGCCAGGAGGTAATGATGCGCTGGATGGATTTTCCTATGAAAGTATCATGGTGAATGTGGTGGATATTGTTGAAGGTCTTCAAGAATTCAACCCTGAAGTGACCATCATTATTGAGAAGATGGCTCCCGGTCATAGTACTGTCATGATGGGGAATTTAGCTGTATTTCACGCTCGACTTTTGAATGAATTGGACAGTATTGCGTCTGCATTAAGCACCTCGACCTCACAAGTTTTGACCATCGATATGGCAGCAGGGTTTACAAACGATATGCTCGCAGACCCCATTCACTATAATCAAGATGGAGCCACTTTTATAGCGAACAAATATTACGACGCACTAACTCCACTGCTTGAAGAATAAGTCGTAAGTTTATGTTTGTGAAGTGGTTACGATTTACTTTTTGTTTTGTTTTAGCAGCCTGTGGCGCTAATAGCGGCGGTGGGAATTCCCCTTCACCCGACAATACCACTACAGTGATATTCGAACACGATGGGCTACAAAGAAGCGCATTGATTTATACTCCAGAAGGGTACGATTCGTCTTTTGCCCTGCCCGTAGTCTTAAATTTTCACGGGTTTGGTGGACTAGCACAAGACCATCGAACGACAGTGGCCATGGATAATGTGGCAGATTCTGCGCAGTTCTTACTGGTGTTCCCTCAAGGCAGCTTGTTGGACGGCGATTCTCCACATTGGAACAACGCTCTACCCTCACCTGATAATAAGAGCGATGCCGATGACCTTGGTTTTGTCAGTGCACTTTTAGCACACCTCGATACTGCATTCTTGATCGATCGTGAACGAGTGTATGCATGTGGGTATTCGAACGGCGGGATGATGTCCTATGCTTTGGCCTGTTATCTCAGTAATGAAATAGCCGCAGTAGCATCTATGTCAGGCTGTTTTTCAGATACCTCAAGCAGTTGTCAACCTTCACATCCTTTGGCCACCTTGAGTATACACGGTACCAATGATGGTGTAATTGCTTACGAAGGCGGGAACGATATTCTCAGCCAGCAAGTCACACTGCAATACTGGGCGCAGACGAATAATTGTAATGAAACTCCGCAGATTACTTCTATTCAGTCTTCCTCCTATCCATTAGAACATTACAGCTATACGGGTGGGGACAGCAGTGTCGTTGCAGAACTCTACAAAGTGATTGGTGGCGATCATTATTGGCTAAACTTCAGCATCGACCAAAAAAATACCAACTGGATCATGTGGGAATTCTTTGACCAATTCGACATCTACGGCAAGCGCTGACAACTTTCTTATTCACGGATTGTTACAGTAAGATGGCAGGATTAGTGGAAAACAAGCGAATTGAGGTAAAATCTATAACCGAACTTCATCATTGGCTCTTGAGCCATCACATAAGCGATGAAAGCTGGTGGTTGGTCACCTACAAAAAAGCTGTTATCGATAAGTACGTCGACCGCTGGGATGTATTAGATGAACTTATATGCTTTGGTTGGATTGATGGCGTCCGAAAGAAGTTAGATGAGCAGCGTACCATGCAACTAATTTCAAAGCGCAAAGTGCAACATTGGGCCAAAAGCTATAAAGAACGTGCCGCACTACTGACGAAAGAGGGGCGTATGCACTCTAGTGGATTAAAAAGTGTCGAAGAAGGAAAAACCAATGGATTGTGGCACTTTATGGACGATGTTGATAACCTGATCATACCCAATGACCTAGAAACATCCTTGAAATCTGCAGAAGGTGCCTTTGAATTCTTTGACCAGATCAATGACTCTTCCAAACGGAATTCCTTACGTTGGCTTAAGTTGGCCAAGACAGAAAAAACTCGACAAAAAAGACTTCTCGAGCTCACGCGATTATCGGCACAAGGTGAAAAACTCCCCGGCTCTTAAGCACTATCTTTACCGTCGTATATGACGGATAAACTTTTTCATCCTTTCGAAAGTTCTCTCGAAGGCATCTCGGTGCCTGAAGCATTCACGTATCCATTTTTCTATACGCCACATGCCCTTGTAGAGCTCGCTTCCGAAGAACTTCAAAACCACCTCGAAGCAAACGATCTGCGTCACAATTTCGGACTTGGCAAACATGAAGATCTTGTGGAGCAAGGTAAGATGTTCGGTGTGCTTGTAGTACGAAACCAAAACGGCAATCTTGGTTGGTTGGCTGCGTATTCAGGAAAACTTCACGAAGAGGTTGAAGGCTATTTTGTCCCTCCCATCTGTGACATACATGCCGCCCAGTCCTTTTACAAAAAAGGAGAGGTTGAACTCAATGCAATGAGCGCGGAAATCCATGCAAAAGAAAACAACCCCGAACGGTTAGAAGCCATTGCAAAGATCACGGAGCGATTGGACGAAATCAAAGAGCACCTAAGAAAGGGTCGAGCAGATCTGAAGGAGGCTAAAAAGGCGCGCCAGAAATACCGCGAAACGGTCGCTAAGGTGATGAGCGATTCGGACTTTGAAAAGGTGAAAGAACGCCTGGCGCAGGAAAGTATTCAGGGGCAAGTTGCTTTTAAACACCGCAGTAAAGAATGGATTGAGGAACAAGAAAAACTTGAAGCTACCCTGGATGAATATGCCCTTGAAATAGAGGCGATGAGGAAGGTTCGCAAAGCGAAATCCAACCAACTTCAGCGCGAGATTTTTGACCACTATGTATTTCTGAATGCCTCAGGTGAAGAGAAAGTTTTAAGCCAATGCTTCCCGGATTTCGACCTTCGCCATCCGCCAAGCGGTTCTGGTGATTGTGCGGCACCAAAGCTGTTGCAATATGCCTATCAAAAAGGCTTATCCCCAATTTGTATGGGGGAGTTTTGGTGGGGTTCAGCCCCGGTTAAAGAAGTGCGAAAACACAAGTACTTCTACCCCTCTTGTGCTTCGCGTTGTCGCCCTATACTCGGCCATATGCTGCAAGGATTAAACGTTGAAGAAAACCCATTGTTAACCTTTGGCAAGGACAAGCCGATGCCGGTGGTTTATGAAGACGATGACCTAGTCGTGGTGAACAAGCCCGCTGGATTACTAAGTGTTCCTGGCGTAGATATTGAAGATTCTGCACTCGTGAGAGTAAAGCACATGTATCCGGAGGCTACAGGAGCCATCTTATTGCACCGTCTTGATATGAGTACATCAGGGCTGTTAATGTTCACCTTGAATCCAAAGGCGAATAAACGCATGCAACGCCAATTCATAAAACGTCAAGTAAACAAGACCTATATCGCCGATGTAGTCGGAAGCCTTGAAGCTAATGAAGGAATCATCTCTCTTCCCTTAGCCCCAGATTATTACGACCTGCCACGGCAAATGGTCTGCCATAAAACCGGTAAGCCGTCAGAAACTAAATGGTCCGTTGTGGCGCGCAATAAAGGCACTACTCGGCTCGCGATGAAGCCAGTCACAGGAAGGACGCACCAGTTGCGCGTGCACTGTGCCCATCCAGAAGGATTAGGGTTGCCTATGGTAGGTGATGAATTGTACGGAGTAATTGGAGAGCGCCTGCATCTACACGCACATAAATTGGAATTCCAGCATCCAACTACCAAGGAATTAATTACTATTACTGCACAAATCCCGTTCTGATGGCCCTAGAAATAGAAAGAAAATTCCTCTTAAAAGACGATTCTTGGAAATCCCAGGTCGTACGGTCCCATGTCTTGAAGCAAGGGTATCTCGCCTCTTCACCGGGGCCGACCGTTCGTATAAGAACCAGCGACCAGCGTGCTTTTCTCACGATAAAAGGAAAGACCAGTGGTATCTCCAGGGTTGAATTTGAATACGAAGTTCCCATGGAGGAAGCCTTGGAGCTACTGAAGTTAAGTGCGAATGCGCCAATCGAAAAAACCCGGCACATCGTAAAGGCCAATGGTCATGTTTGGGAGATTGATGTCTTTGAAGGCGCCAATCTTGGGCTTGTACTTGCGGAAGTAGAGTTACAGTCGGAAGACGAGCAGATTGTTCTACCGTCTTGGATTGGACCTGAAGTAAGTGGTGATTCGAGGTATTTCAATTCCTACCTGAGTGAAAATCCTTTTTCAAATTGGAAGGAAAATTAATCCGGCAAGGTCTTAAGTTTGCGCCATGGGAAAAGATAAACTCCGTAAGTTTCGCGAAAACGAAGAGATGCACAATGTCGTGCAACCGACTACAGAAGAAGCACGCAGTGGCCTTCCTTTGAAGGGAACTTGGGCAAAGGACCAATTTTCCAATGGTAACGGCCTGGTGTTAGAGCTCGGTTGTGGCAAGGGTGAATACACTGTGGAATTGGCCCGAAGAACTCCTGATAAGAACCATATTGGTGTCGACATTAAGGGCGCTCGCATGTGGAGAGGTGCGAAAACCGCTACCGAAGAAGGACTCGAAAATGTGGCCTTTTTACGCACGAGAATTGACTTTATAGAGCATTGTTTTGGGGAAAATGAAGTGGACGAAATCTGGATCACTTTCCCAGACCCTCAGATTAAGCACAACCGCGCTAAACATAGACTAACACATCCGCAATACCTCTTGAAGTATGCTAAATTCTTAAAGCCCGGGGGCACGGTCAACCTGAAATGTGATAGCGAGTATCTGCACGGGTATACGCACGGTATCGTTCATATGCTCGGTCTCGAAATTGAGGAAGCGTATCACGATATCTACAAACAAATCAAGCCCAACGAAGGCATCCTTTTCGATGTCATCACGCACTACGAGACCATTTGGCTCAACCAGGGTAAGGCCATCACCTACCTACGCTTTAAACTAGACGGCATCGAAGAGGCCATGGCAAGATTGAGCAAGTAATGGCAAGCGAATTCTTCGATAGGGTCTACAAAGTAGTGCGTCTTATTCCAGCTGGAAAGGTTACCACCTACGGACACATTGCCCGTTTCTTAGGCGCAGGTAGAAGTGCTCGTGTGGTAGGATATGCTATGAATGCATCCCATAGCGATCAGAGCATTCCGGCGCACCGAGTCGTCAATCGTGTTGGTGTACTCACTGGTAAGCATTTCTTCGGAGGGTCAACACTTATGCAAGACCTACTCGAGAGCGAGGGTATTACTGTGGTAGAAGACCAAATTCAAGAATTCCAGAAACATCTTTGGGATCCAATGGAACACCTGAACCAAGAGGAGTTTTTAGAAGATTTTATTTAGCGACGGCTTATTTAGTTCCTGCTGCAACAGGTCGAAATATCGTGCAATGTGCAACCCGTCCATCAGCGCATGGTCCACCTCCAACTGGAACGGGAGGTAATACTTGCCTTCACGCTGAAAAATCTTTCCAAAAACGGTTCTTGGAATACTGTGTCCTTCGCCTTTTTTTGGATGGGTAAACGAGGTAAATGAAATCCAGGGAATGGTGGTTCCATACATCAGGTTGGTGCGGTCCGGGCGTGGATCTAAAGGAAGACCAGCTGCCGCCTTTTTGGTGATTTCCGAAGATCGGTGAATAAAATCCAACAAAGACTCTTGTGGGCTCCATGGATAATAAGCGAAGGTGAACGCATCCGAATCGTTTTTTAACACTGAACAGCCCATATCGATAATACTATGCTCCACAACTCCGTCGTCTTTGCGGCGAAATCGCATTGGGCGGTATTTATTCGCTGCCGAAAGTGTGCAGTAAAGAAGAGCGTGGTGTATACTCAAGGAATGGGTTCTACAAAACTCCCAAATGGTCGTTGCATCGAGCTCAATAGTAATGCCGACAAACGGGTCTTTGAAATCCTTAAAGAAAAGATAGCTCTCCTTGCGGTCCCAATTCTCGATATCCACTATGGTTTCCATACTGACGAAGATACCGATTGAACGTATCTTTAACCCATGAATCACGAAGTAATACGCGACTACGCCCTCAGTTTTCCCTTTGCCGACGAAAGTTTCCCCTTCGACGATACCTCACTCGTATTCAAGGTTCACGGTAAGATGTACGCCATTTTAAGCCTAGATGATCAACCCGCAAGAATTAATCTAAAAAACGATCCTGAGCGCAACATTGAGCTGCGCGAAGAGCACGATTGGATTATACCCGGCTATCATTCGAACAAGCGCCATTGGAACACGGTTATTGTCGAAGAATACGCCTCGTGGGAACTCATCAAAGAGATGATTGAAACCAGCTATAAACTTGTTTGGCAAAAGCTGCCAAAGAAAGTGCGAGAAGGCGGTGTATAGTGTATTTTAGCAGACTATGAAAAACATCCGTAATTTCTGCATAATCGCCCACATCGATCACGGAAAGTCTACCTTGGCTGACCGCTTGTTAGAAGTGACTTCCGCCGTAAGTGACCGTGAAAAGCAAGACCAGCTTTTGGACGATATGGATCTCGAGCGTGAGCGTGGTATTACCATCAAATCGCATGCGGTCCAGATGTACCATGAGAAAAACGGAGAAAAATACACGATCAACCTGATCGATACTCCAGGACACGTAGACTTCTCCTACGAAGTTTCACGTTCTATTGCTGCGTGTGAAGGAGCCCTATTGATTGTAGATGCCGCGCAAGGTATCCAAGCGCAGACTATCTCAAACCTGTATTTGGCCCTCGAGCATGATCTAGAGATTATTCCTATTCTCAACAAGATTGACCTGCCTTCTGCCAACCCAGAAGAGATCGGCGACCAAATTATTGATTTGATAGGTTGTGCCCGCGAAGAGATATTACACTGTTCGGCGAAGACCGGACAAGGTGTGCCGGAAATTCTCGATGCCATTATCGAGCGTATTCCAGCACCTGAAGGAGATCCGGACGGGCCACTTCAAGCCTTGATTTTTGACAGCCACTTCAACCCGTTCCGAGGTATTGAGGCCATTTATAAAGTCGTCAATGGCTCGATTAAGAAAGGCCAGCGCGTAAAATTCATGTCTACCGATAAGCAATACGATGCTGATGAGATTGGTGTAAATTTGATTAAGCAGAACCCGACGAAGGAAATTAAAACCGGGGATGTTGGCTACATCATTTCTGGAATAAAGGATGCCAAAGAGGTAAAAGTTGGTGATACGATTACGGCTGTAGAAAACCCTGCAGATAGTGCTATCGAAGGGTTTGAAGAAGTCAAGCCAATGGTATTCGCGGGTATTTATCCCGTGGAAACAGAGGAATTCGAAGAGTTGCGTGCTTCATTAGAAAAGCTACAGCTGAACGACGCCTCGCTAACATTTGAAGCAGAGACCTCAGCCGCGCTTGGCTTCGGCTTCCGTTGTGGGTTCCTTGGAATGCTACACATGGAGATCATCCAGGAACGATTGGAGCGCGAGTTCAACATGACAGTGATTACCACCGTACCGAACGTTAGCTATAAGGCTTACTTGAAAAGCGACCCGGATAATGTTCTGTGGGTTCAAAACCCTACTGACTTCCCCGATCCAACGAAGATGGACTATATGGAAGAACCTTTCATCAAAGCACAAATCATTACTAGTTCAGACTTCGTTGGCCCTGTAATGAACCTGTGTATTGGAAAGCGCGGTCAGTTGACCAACCAAACGTACCTCACCAGCGATCGTGTGGAGCTGAGTTTCGATATGCCGCTAGCTGAAATAGTTTTTGATTTCTACGACCGATTAAAAACCATCTCTAAAGGGTATGCTTCTTTCGACTACCACCCTATTGGTTACCGTGAAAGTGTACTTGTTAAGGTGGATGTCATGCTAAATGGTGACCCTGTAGATGCATTGAGTGCGTTGATCCACAAAGACAACGCATACGACATCGGTAAGAAGATGTGTTCCAAGCTGAAAGAATTGATCCCGCGTCAACAGTTTATGATTGCCATTCAGGCAGGTATTGGCAATAAGATTATCGCCCGTGAAACGCTAAGTGCATTGCGTAAGGACGTTACTGCCAAGTGTTACGGTGGTGATATCTCGCGTAAGCGCAAACTCCTTGAAAAGCAAAAAGCGGGTAAGAAGCGCATGCGCCAGCTTGGTAACGTGGAGATTCCTCAAAGTGCCTTTTTAGCGGTTCTAAAGCTGAACGATTAAGACCTATCTTGTAGGTATGATTACACCTACAATCGTCGAATTCGAAGGCGCACTATTATGTGGCGCCTTTGCTCCCATGTCTCTTCGCTCCTTCACTCCTTGGACCCTTTGGCCCAAAGTGATGCCGGAGCTCGCTCGTTTGAGCAACCGCTGTAATGCAGACCTGGTTTCGTTGCGCTCTTTTGACGGCGTGCCTGTTTTCGGTCCCACGGCAGATCCAAGTTTTACCTACTGGGGTGGTGCTGAAGTAAACGGTCCCAACGAAGGTCTCGAGCACCTTGAAATTCCAGCGGGCACCTATGCTGTGTTTCATTACAAAGGGCTGAGCAGCGACTCTGAAGTCTGGCGCTATATCTACAGCCAGTGGCTTCCAAATAGTCCATGGGAGTTGGACGACCGCCCGCACTTCGAACGCCTGGGAGCGAAGTATAAGAACGAGGACCCAAATTCAGAAGAAGACATTTATATCCCTATTCGAGCGAGAGCATAAAAAAACCCCGACCAAAGGCCGGGGTTTTTGATGTGTTAGCCTTGCGGCTGCGTTTAGAATCTTATTTGTTGTTGCTCAATGAAGCGAACAAGAAATCGCGGTTCATGCGTGCAATGTTTTCTAGGGAAATGCCCTTTGGACATTCTACCTCACAAGCACCGGTATTGGTACAGTTACCAAAGCCTTCTAGGTCCATTTGGTTCACCATATTCAATACACGCTCCTTCGCCTCAGGCTGCCCTTGTGGAAGCAATGAGAACTGGCTGATCTTCGCTGATGCAAACAACATCGCTGAGGAGTTCTTACATGTTGCAACACATGCCCCACAACCAATACAAGTTGCAGCATCAAATGCCTTGTCTGCGTTTTCCTTTGGTACAGGAATAGCGTTGGCATCGATCGTGTTACCCGAGGTGTTTACCGAGATAAATCCTCCGGCACGCTGAATGCGGTCAAAAGCAGAACGGTCTACCATCAAATCTTTGATGATAGGGAACGCCTTTGCACGGAACGGCTCAATGTAGATGGTGTCGCCACTCTTGAATTCACGCATGTGCAACTGACATGTTGTGATTTTACGGCCTGGACCGTGCGCTTCACCATTAATAAATAG
>JACESW010000026.1 GCA_013911625.1 Cryomorphaceae bacterium
AAATGCGATATTGCAGCGGGATATTTAATTACGATAGTAGTCGTTTTGAGCAAGCAAAATAGATATTTAGTCATACTTCCAGCGAGAATGGGGGCACAGCGCCTTCCAGGCAAACCGCTTAGACTCCTTGGCGGTGTACCAATTATTCGCCGAACCTACTCAGGAGTAAAAGACCTCTTTGAAAAGGTATTTGTCGCTACAGATTCTGAGGAAATCATCGCGGAGTGTGAATCGCAAAAGATACCTTGTATTCGAACCGGATCGCATCACGTGAATGGTACCACTAGAACTCTTGAAGCCTTCATGTCACTCGACTTAGAAGTGGACTACATTATCAATGTACAGGGAGATGAGGCATTCATTTCCAAAGAGATACTGCAGCCATTATTAGACCTGCTCGAAGAAAAGCAACCTGAGGCCGCGACGATTCAAGCACCATTAACTTCACAGAGCAGCGAATCAAACGTTTATGTAGTTACTGATAACGACCGTCGAGCGTTATACTTTTCTCGAAGCCCTATTCCAGCCGCACGAAATGGTCAACCTCAACGCTACCAGCATGTAGGCGTTTATGCATTTAAACCTAAAGCCCTGAAATCATATTGTGCCATGTCCCCTACTCCCCTTGAGCAACATGAAATGCTCGAGCAGTTAAGATGGTTGGAAAATGGAAAGAGTTGGGCCATCGCTACAGCGCCGAATAAGCCGTTGAGTATTGATACTACGGAGGACCTAAAAGCGGCTGGAGAACTGCTTACAAAACAAGATTAAGGCTGGTACTTTTTGCGCTCCTCCTCGTTTGCAGGAGTTAATTGCCCTGAGATAAATTTTCTGATCAGGATATTCTCTATGAGCTGATCTTCAGGATCATTTAAAGGATCATACGGACGCTTCAAATCAATGTCATACCACCAGGCAGTCATCGACCAAAATCGTGCACTCAAACCATTGCGATACGTTTTGATAATATCGTACACGGGTAGACCGGTTTCTCTGTAGATGAGCTTTGATAAAATTTGACCTTCACTACGGGTCAATTTCCGCAATTCAGGTTCGAATCTCTCCTCCAAATACCGCTGGTATTGCTTGGTGTATTTTCTCCGCTGACGTTTTTTATCAATACCCTCCAACGCCATATTGACGCTATCCATTCGGATGGCAGCCTCGCGTACATAAGGGTATACTCTACGTACTTTTCTAGTAAGACTGTAATAATTTCTGCGGGCCTGATGATCGCTAAGTGTAGGTTTTGGAACAAACAGTACCTCATCCAGTACAGACCAAGGGATGGTATCTCCACCAACAACTAGTTGGCCCACAATGGGTAAGGTCCCGTCCTTTACTTCACTCAAGGTATCGACTTGAGCGGCAGCAGTATTGCTTAAAAGCAGTAGCAGGAAAAAGATGCTAAGACCTATTCGACTTCCAACGAGAGCTTTTAACATGTGTAACTACTGTTTGATTTGCTTTAGCATCTTGCAAAAGGTTTGCCACTGCGGTGGCTCCTACAGCTTCGAGTTCCGCATCCTCGCTTTGCAGCGCACTTGGAGAAAAGTAATTCTCTACAAAATGCGTATTGAATTCGCCGCTTACAAAAGCTTTATGGTTCATGACAAAATCTGCAAAGTCCAGGGTGGTTTGTACCCCAGCGATGCGGTACTCTGAAATGGCCCGCTTCATTCGCGCAATGGCCTCTGCTCTATTTGCACCAAAGGTGATCAGTTTAGCAATCATTGGATCGTAATAAATGCTAATATCCATACCTTGTTCTAGACCATCGTCCACACGAACACCTAGTCCTTGCGGCCTCTTGTATTCATAAAGCTTTCCAGTTGCAGGCATAAAATTCTCGGCGGCATTTTCTGCGTAAACACGTACTTCAATGGCGTGACCTTGGATAGTTAAGGATTTTTGATCGAACGGCAAAGGGTGCCCCTCTGCTATACGCAGCTGTTGTTTGACCAAATCAATCCCCGTAATTTGCTCAGTAACCGGATGCTCTACTTGTAAGCGTGTATTCATTTCCAAAAAGTAGAACTTACCACCAGGTTCAAAGATGAACTCCACCGTACCCGCACCGCGGTAATCGCACGCCTTTGCCACATTTACAGCCGCTTGACCCATAGCTTCACGAAGGGCCTCCGTGAGTACAACACTGGGGGCTTCCTCTATCACTTTCTGGTGACGACGTTGGATGGAGCATTCTCGTTCAAAAAGGTGCACTACGTTACCGTGTTCATCTGCTAAAATTTGAATCTCAATATGCCTTGGATCTTCAATGTATTTCTCGACAAATACCGCTCCGTTTCCAAAGCTGTTGGTTGCTTCGCTTACAGCACGTTCCATCTGAGCATCGAACTCTTCAAGGTTGTGTACAATACGCATCCCTTTGCCACCGCCACCAGCACTTGCTTTGATCATAATAGGGAATCCTATTTCTGAGGCCAATTCTTTCGCGCGGTCTACATCAGTGACCTCCCCATCGGAACCTGGCACGAGAGGTACGTCAAAGTCTGCAATGGCAGCTTTCGCACTTAGTTTATCGCCCATAATGCGAATGGCATGTGGACGAGGTCCAACGAATACCATTCCTGCTTCTTCCACAGCTTCTGCAAAGGCCGCATTCTCACTTAGGAACCCATAGCCAGGGTGTATAGCATCTACACCGAGATTTTTTGCAGCACTAATTATTCGATCGCCCTTGAGGTAACTTTCGGCCGAAGGCGCTGGACCAATGAATACTGCCTCGTCTGCAAAAAGCACGTGTGGGGCTCTGCGGTCCACCTCAGAATAAACAGCGACAGTTAGAATGCCCATTTCGCGGGCACTTCTCATAATTCTAAGGGCTATTTCACCTCTGTTCGCAACGAGGATTTTTGATACGGTTCTTGACATCTGTGATTGTAAGTGTTCTTCACAAATATAAGAAGCGAAGTACTTGTTAAATCTTTGTGATGCTAAAGTAATATGGCCTGTTCTCCCACAACACTTGAACGACATACGAGCCCGATGAAAGCGCACTCATATCAACTCGTTGATTACCTGCGTCAATAGGTACCTGGTAGCGCACCAACTGACCTTGAGCATTGTAAATGTTCAGCAGCGTTTCTGCGCCTGCTGGCAAGTCAATGTTAAGGTACGTGCTCAATGGATTTGGATATAGCACAATAGGTAAAGCTTGCTCTCCTATTCCCACTTCGTTTAATCGGTGTGTTACCATGGTGCTATCGCCGCACTCATTGATCAGGAATAGGTTCACGATGTAGTTGGTGGTTATGACGCCGTAGGTATGTTGAATATTCGACGCCGTACCCTTATCGTTCGTCCCGTCGCCCCAGTACCAATGGTATTCGTCCGCCCCTGTGGCGTTTGCTGCAAAGTTTACAACCATACCGTTGGCTGAAGTAGAAACTATGTTGAACGTAAAGTCCCCTGCAGGAACATCACAAGTGGCAACATCGTCTGAATAAGAGAATTGGTTCCCGCAACTATCCTCAGCAGTTACAGTCACTGTGAATGAACCTTGTGTGCTGTACGTATTGCTTGCAGTCATTCCAGAAGCCGTATTCCCATCACCGAAACTCCATTGATAATTCAATAATCCGGCTGGTGTTGCCGTAAATGAGAAGGTACTCCCAGTAACGGTTGATGTGAAACCTAGCGTCACTATTGGACAAAGCGTTAAATCGAAGGATGTCGTTGTAGAATCGCCGCAGCTGTTGACCAAAAGGAGCGTGATTGTATATGTTCCCGAGGCTGTATATACATGGTTTGGTGTTGCGTTAGATGCTGTTCCTCCGTCTCCAAATTGCCAGTAGTAATTAAGGGCCGTCCCGGTTGAGGTACTGGCATCAAAATTCACACTTAGCCCATTGATGCTATAGGTGTAATCCGCAATTGTAGTATCACAATAGCTGTAGGTGTGCAATAATGAATCTACGTTCCCGCAGCTGTTGTACACCACTTGATAGATATCAAACAAGCCAAAAGAGGTGTAGGAATAATTCGAGGTATCCCCGATGGTGCTATTGCCATCGCCCCAGAACCACACCGTTGAATCTGCATCTGAGTTTGTTCCGTATCCGTCAATGGAAGCTCCAGAACCTTGGATAGAACCGGTGGCTGCGATGGATGGACAGGCTAGCGTGGTAAATTGAACCAAAGTCCATGTGCTAGTCAATGTTGACGTACACGTGTCCTGAACGTACGCATCATACGTGGTGGAAGACTGTAAACCTGTGAGTACTGCATTTTGGTTCTGTGCTCCGACCATGGTGCCGTTGCCCTGAGTAAACCCAGTTGGACCATATTCTACGGCACTTGTATTGGCGCGTCCTAGCCAATTTAACTCGGCACTGTTATATGTGATATTGGACGCAAGAACATTGGGTGCAGGACACGTCGCAGATTCATCAATTTTGACATCATCAATAGCTATATCCGCTCTGTAGGAGAAGAATCCCGATCCATCTCTATAAGCTTTGAAAATGATCTGTACGGTATCTCCCTCGTAGGCTAGTAAACTTACTGTACGCTTCTGCCAACTCGCGGTATTTGAGTTTTGTTGTTGACCCGTGATGGTATTCACTAATACCGCTGGGGTACCAGGCTTTTTAACAAAAATTCGAAGTTTATCTATATCAGGTCCAAACATGTGGTACCAAAAAGTCAACTCTGGAGATTGTAAAGTATCGAGGTCAATCAGTGGTGTCCTCAATTCGGTATCGGTCGTAGCGGTCCACGGACTTGAACTACGCGTAAAAGCATAGCCGCCTGTACCGGTAGTATGATCACCAGAAGGCCCAGTGCCAGAATAATGAACTGTAGAAGAATTACCACCCGTCCAGAATAAATCTTCAGTATCTGAACGCAACCAACAAGGATCAACGCCGCCCGTGGTGTTCGTAAAGTCTACTGTTGGCCATTTGCTTGAATTTGAGAAGTTCTCTGTGAAAGGTGCCGTAAAAAACGAACAGTTCGTCGTGAAATCAGGACCGTCAACCCATAGACTTACATCACCGGTTCCACAAGAATCGCGCACTTGCCATTCGTAAGTCGTCTGAGCATTGAGCTGTGGCACTCCTTTATTTGAGGTAGACGACGTGGTCCAACTCCATGCTGAGGTTCCCAATGCTCTGTATCTAATTTGCCAGTTCGAGGCACCTCCGCCTACCCAATCAAGCTGAGCAACATAGACACCAACCGCGGTAACGGCTGTGTTCTTAGGTTTTGCGCACGAAGGAGCGTTATCAATCTTAATATCGTCAAGCGCGAATTGCGTGTAAAATGAACCTGAAGAAGCCGAGTAATCAAAGCGTACCCGGACAGTGTCTCCTGCATAGGCGCTCAAATCTGCGATATGTTCAAGCCAAGCCGCTGAAGACGAAGCATGTGTTAATCCCGATGTATCCCAAAGCGAAGACCAAGTTCCACCCTGCTTTTGAATGTATACGTCGAGATCACCCATTTGCTGGCCGTAACCATGGTACCAGAAACTTAACTCAGGGGAACTCAAGGTATCTAAATCAATCCAAGGTGAGATTAAACGGGGATCCGTACCCGAAGCCAAAGTCGATGTCTTCTGGTGGTAGGCATATTGACCGCTGCCTGAGGTGTGGTCTCCGGACGGGCCTGTCTGAGTCCAAGAGAAAACAGGCGGGCCCACGGTCCAAAACTTTTGAGCGGCACCTTGGGTAATCCAACACTGATCAATATCTCCTTGTACATTCCAAACCGAAGAAGGACCCCAACCAGAGCCTTCAAAATCTTCTGTATATGGCGCTATGTAATTGCTACACCCGGTGGTAAAGGTTCCAAGGTTCGACCATACACTCGTATCTCCTACGGCACAGATCTCACGAACTCGTATTCTGTAGTTTGTATTGGGATTCAATCCAGACATCGTCGCAGGATTGCTCGAATACGTATTGATGGTGCCGTTGGCGATGCTAGTTGTACCACTGGAAAATTGAATCTGGCTACCTAATGTGTTAGAATTCAAGGAAGACCAACTGATAGACGCACTGCTCGAGGTCACTGAAGAGGCTACTGGATTGAGCGGTTGATCGCACGAAGGCGTTTCTTCTACGGCAATATCATCTATCGCGATGCGACTGTTGGTCCACCAAGAAAAATTCACATCACGTTTCGCATTGAATCGGATTTGGACGGTATCTCCGGCAAATTGAGAGAGCGATTCTGTATGCTTACGCCACGGTGAGGTTTGGGAAGAAAATTGATTAGACGCTGTCGTAGAGTTAATGGTATGCAGATTCACCCATGTATTGGTTCCAACCACGCGCACACGGACATTGAGCCACTCAACATCTGAACCGTACATATGGTAATAGAACACTAGACGAGGTAAAGTATCTCCACTTAAATCAATGGGTGGCGTAATGAGATTCGTAACCGTCGCATTTGAAGATGCCCCTGAAGACCATCCTTCAGCAAATGCATACCCCCCTGTTCCAGTGGTGTGATCACCATCCGGTCCCGATAAGGTATTGGCAAAACTTGGGTCGGAAGCCATCCATAAGTAGTTGGCTGTAGTGATGTTTCTCGTCCAACAACTTGGGATAGAACCTGAGTTGTTCCAAGAGCTAGGCCCCTGCCAAGAGGAACCGTCAAAGTTCTCGGTGTAGGGGGTGCTTTGGATGCACTGGGCTTTTAGGTTTTGGCCTAAAGCAAATAGTACTGCAACAATCAGTAGTAATCTTCGCTTCATATGTCAAAAATAACGCGAAATCATTCCTGATGTTCAAAGCAATGATTAAAGATATTCTACCAAACTCCGTGTATATTTATACCATGAGTAAACGCTTGATTTTCGCGCTAGTTTTCATGGGTCAATTTTCGCTATCCGGACAGGTACTCGGTTTGCTGAAATACAGCGGTGGCGGGGATTGGTACGCCAACCCTACCGCCCTAGAAAACCTCAGCGAGTTCTACAACGCTGCCACTGGAGCCAAAACCTCTGTAGCAACTAGCGAACTAACGCTTCGAGAAGTACTTCCTTCTGGCGTCTCTTTTTTGCATGCCACTGGACACGGCAGAATCGTTTTTGACGAAGAAGAACGCCAGATTTTAAACGATTTTGTCCTTCGTGGAGGATTCTTGCATATTGATGACAACTACGGAATGAAGGAGTTTGCCGAAAACGAGTTAGATCTGTGTTTCCCGCAGGCAAAAAAAGTCAATGTCGCAAGCAGCCACCCTATTTTCAATACGCTTTTCAAATTCGATGGATTACCCAAAATTCACGAACACGACAATGAACAGCCAAAAGCAATCGGGTATTTCATCCAAGGTGAACTCGTCGCACTTTTGACCGTAGAAAGCGACCTCGGCGATGGCTGGGAGGATGTTCAGGTGCATAACGACCCGAAGGAAAAACGCGATAAAGCGCTAAAAATGGGTGCAAACTTGGTACATTGGGCAATAGTAAGACACTAAACAATGCTGGAATTCAAACTTCAACCGCTGACTAAATCGGTCCTACAAATCCTCTTGATTGCGTTGCTAGGGTATGCACTGTTTCTCATTCAAGGTATCCTAGTGTATGGCGTAATCGCTTTGTACATCAGCGTTCTAGGAAGGCCTCTTATTGCCCTTTTGGGACGCATTCCAAAGGTAGGTTCTTCTTTAAATGCAACGTTAAAGGCGACCATCACTCTGCTAGTACTCGCGGGAATTGTTATGGGTTTAGCCACATGGTTTTTCCCTGTGATTATCGAAGAATTTAGCTTCATAGGAACCATAGAATACGATGCGCTTCTAGTGAGCTTACAAGACGAATGGCAGCAGCTTGACGCACTCCTCACCTCCCTTGGTATTGATACAGCAGCGGAATTGACCGAGATTAATAATGCGTTGCAAGGATTTGCTTCCATGGAAGCAATTAGTACCGTTTTAAGTAGTGTTGTTGGTGGTTTGGGCCAATTCATCATAGGGCTCTTCTCCATCACCTTCATCTCCTTCTTCTTGTTCCGAGAACAAGATTTGGCACACCGTTTTGTCGATTCTATTACCCCAAAAAAGTACCACGACAAAGTGGATACGATGACGCCTCAAATCAAAACCGTGGTGACTCGTTACAGCTTTGGTATTCTCTTTCAAATTACCGCCATCTTTATTCTACTAGCCCTAGGGATGACGCTTATTGGCGTTGAAGGTGCGATCGTGCTCGCCCTGTGCGCAGCAGTATTCAACCTAATTCCTTATGTAGGACCAATTATTGGTGCTGCCCTAGGTATCCTTTTAGGATTGGGACAATTATATGCTGCAGGTGTAGCTGATCCAGATACAAGCGTCAATCTCGTTCAAAGCCTTTACCTTCTCATTGGCCTATTTGGTTTAGTACAAGTGTTGGACAATGTTCTCTTTCAGCCACTTATTTTCAGTAATAGTGTTGGCGCACATCCCTTGGAAATCTTTTTGGTCATCTCCATTGCCGGTACACTGTTGGGCATTGGTGGAATGATCATTGCCGTGCCTGTTTACAGCATCGGAAGGATTGTATACAACACGGTTATCAAAACTATTGATGGCTAGTAATGACCGTCCGCTTTCTGGGGTAAATCCTGAGGTATTCAATGATGAACTTTGGGCATGGATTGAATCCAATTCTGCCATAAATACAACAGACTTACGCTTAAAATACGGTTCGAATGAGCCGTATTCCTCGGCAATAGCACAAATCGAGGCCAAGAAAAAATACGCCGGGAAATTCCGCGAGCTCTTTCAAGAACGTTGGATATTTCCTAGCGGGATAGGTCTAGAACAAAGCTCTTCTTTGAAAACTGCTGCCGTCAAAGCCCGTTTCTTCCAAACCCCGTATTCTGCTGACCTGTGTGCAGGAATGGGCATAGATAGTAGAACCATTCTCAACGCTGTCCAGTGTTTGAAGCACCTCTGCTTTGAGCAAAACCGCCCTCTTGCTCGCCTGTTGAAACACAATTTACCTGAAGCAGATATCATTCCTGGTGCCTTTGAAGTACAAAAGCTAAAAGACTGGATTTCAACTCACGACATAGCGTCAAATGAACTAACGATATATCTAGATCCAGATAGACGCAGTTCAAATAAGAAAACATTCAGTATTGCAGAAGGCACGCCAAATCTAATCGACCTTCAAGAAAGGCTGCTGAACCTATCAGCGTGCGTTGTTGCGAAACACAGCCCTATGCTTGATCTAAAAGCTTGTATGCATGAACTTCAGAACCTTCATGAGCTTGTTATTGTGCAGTACCAAGGCGAATGCAAAGAGGTGCTTACGGTTCAACGAAACGAGAATTCAAGTGAGGTGGGTATTACATTGATCGAAGCGGAGAATTTAATCGAGGTATCCGGAGGACAAATACCTTCAATCGTCCAGCCGGTGCAAACAGCGAAAAAATATATGATCCAACCTTCCTCGGGCTTAAACAAAAGCAATTTGCATTCTCTTCTCGCTCAACAGTTGGAATGGGAACGACTAATCTTTGGAACTCTATACACGAGCAATAGGCTCCCTAGCCCTAGTCCGTTCTACAAAGTGTTCGAAATAAAGTCGAGCTTCTCCTCGTTAAAAAAAGTACAGTTAGAGGGCGCCTACGCCATAGAATCGATAGGATCGAAGATTACCGCTAAAGAACTTCGAAAGCGCCTAAAATTAAAGGAAGGACGTCAACAGAAACTCTTCTATTTACAGAACGGAAGAACAAAACAGATTCTCGAAGGTCATCTTATAGAATAGGCACGCTTTTTGGTTAATTTAGATTCATGCGGAAATCCCTTTGGTGCTTTTTGATTGCGACGCTTTTTTGTACAAATACGTTTGGGCAAGAAGCACTTTTTATTCCTAACGAAGGGCAGTGGAATGAAGCATTCACGCATAAAATGCCGCTGAAATATGGTGCCTTGTTTTTCCAAGACAACAGTATTCAATTTGTGCTAAAGGATGCAGCACAGATTGAAGATTTACACAGCCATGACATGCACGAGGCAGGTCTATCGCATCACGAAAGCGATCTAAATTTTCATGTACTCAATATGGAATTCCTCGGAGCTTCCGAAGATATTGCGGTCGGCAAAGATTTGGCAGGATTCAAACACAACTACTTTTTAGGAGATAACCCAGATGCATGGCGCTCAGGAGTAGAGCCAGCTAGAGGCTTAACTTATCAAAGCTTATACCCTAACGCCCTGCTCGAGTTCCGTACCCAAGACGGACAATTAAAATACGATTGGCATTTGAGTGATCCACGGGCTCTAGTCAATATTCAATGGAGGTACAATGGTGCTACCTCGGTAGAAGTGCATCCTGAAGGACATCTGATCGTTCATACCTCGGTAGGGCAATTTTATGAAAGCAACCCTATTTCATGGGGATGGAAGAACGGCGAACGCATAGACTTCGGTAGTTGGTACGAATTGTACAATGGACAGATTTCCTTCGGTGTTGAGTCCATTGCCTACACCCTCGACAGTCTCGTGATC
>JACESW010000027.1 GCA_013911625.1 Cryomorphaceae bacterium
CAGTAGAAGTAATCTCTGACGGCGCTGCACTTCTTGCTCAAACTGTTGAAGCTGGTGATATTTTCCGCATGTGTCAAGTCAAAGATGCACCTATCAAAGACTGGGTGGGTCTTGCAGTTCGCCGAGCACGTGCTACGAAAACTCCTGCAGTGTTCTGGTTGGATGACAACAGAGCACACGATTCAGAGCTCATTAAGAAAGTCGAAGCGTACCTACCAGAGCACGATGTAGAAGGTCTCGATGTATTTATAATGGCACCGAAAGATGCAACGACCTTCAGTTTGGAGCGCATCATTCAAGGTGAAGACACCATTTCAGTTACAGGAAATGTTCTGCGTGACTACTTGACCGATCTGTTCCCAATTCTTGAAGTAGGCACTTCAGCTAAAATGTTAAGTATTGTTCCACTAATGAACGGCGGTGGCTTGTTCGAAACAGGAGCTGGTGGTTCTGCGCCAAAGCATGTCCAACAACTAACTGCTGAGAACTACTTGCGTTGGGACTCACTGGGTGAATTCTTAGCACTGGGTGTAAGCCTTGAGCACTTCGCAGAGAAAGACGGCAACGAAAAGGCAGCTGTGCTATCGAGCACACTTGACGATGCAACCTCGAAATTCTTGGATACAGACAAAAGCCCTACACGTCGCCTAGGCGGCATTGACAACCGTGGCTCACACTTCTATTTAGCCATGTACTGGGCACAAGAATTGGCAGCCCAAGACAAGAATACTGAGCTTCGAGCAACCTTCGCTCCACTTGCTGAGGCGCTTGCTTCAAACGAAGACAAGATCGTTGAAGAGCTCATCGCTGTACAAGGAGATGCTGCTGATATTGGTGGATACTACTTCATGAATGACGCACTCGCAGGCGCTATTATGAGACCATCAAGCACCTTGAATACTGCAATTGACAACTTCTAAACTAGGGAGTACTAGAAAACAAAAACCCGGCGCTTCGCGCCGGGTTTTTTATGCTTAAATTTTTTTCGTCCTGACTATTTGCCAAAAGCAAAAATCAAAGGAATGTGTAACCTAGCAGCCCAACTCTTTTCGTCATGGGCAGCACCCGGGAACTTCTCCGTGGTCCAATTCTCCCCCACCACAAATCCGTTTTCCTCTAAAACGACATTGATATTGTTCTGAAACGGCTCATACATCGCGTCAAGGGTCTCTGTTCCATAATCGAAGTATATCTTGCCAACGCGCTCGGGAATAATGTTCTGCTTAACGTAGGCATTAAAGACAGTAGGAATTTCCTCATTGGGAGCAAAGCCTCCCGGCCAATGAGTACTCATACAGAGCGCCGTACCAAAAATATCTGGATACTCTCCAATCGCATACATACTCATTAATCCGCCCATAGAACTGCCCATGATTGCTGTAACTGAAGGTTCCTTATATACCTTAAAGTTTTCCCAAACAATTGGAAGTACTTCATTAGTAACATATTTCAAATAGGCATCACTATTTACCGCGAAAATGGTATCCGAACCGTAGCGCTTTGCAATCTCGTTCATGACAGAATCTGAAAAGGTCCCTTGTAACTTCTCTGCAGGTTTTTGCGGAAAATATTCAAAGTTGCGCTTTTGCCCTCCATTGTATAGAGCAACAACGACTGTTGGAATAATCGCCTTTTTCCCTAGCAAACTATCTATAATTTCATCCACGCGCCATTCTTGCCCATTCCAAGTTGAGTTTCCATCAAACAGCATCTGTGCATCGTACATACAAAGTACAGCGTGTTTTCTTTTCCCGTCGTAGGTACTTGGCAGCCAGATGTCTATGGGACGATCAGAAATGAATTCGCTTTCTATTTGTGCACGAAGTAGTGTACCAGAGCTCACGCCTGATACGGTGTCAAATGAAACCAACGGTTCATTTTCCGCATTGCCCCCTGCCGGTGCCTGCATACAACTCCATAGCAGAAGATTTGAAATTAAAAGTACTAGAACCCTCATAATTATTTTATCCATAAAAGTAAGGTCTCCATTGGCCCCACATCAATGGCGCCGTTACTCAAATCAACCTTTTCCTCGGTGATCAAATTTTCACCACTGGTAGCTCCTTGTAATCCTTGCGAGTATCTAGCGAGGTCAATAGTTTTCCCTTCTTTATTGCGGTTGGCAACCACCATAATATTTTCAGATTCAAAAGTTCTGAAGTACACGTAGATTTCTCCTTGAGGAATGTAATGCAGTAATTCACCGGAGTTCAGCGCACAGCTGTTCTTGCGAAGATTAGCCAAGGTTTTGAACCAATTCTGTGCCTCCAATTGCTGCGGCGTTAAACCTTCACCAGTAAAAGCATTCACTGGGTCTCCTTCCCAACCACCCGGGAAATCAGTGCGGATAATACCATGATCATTGGTTCCTGGGTTGGTCATTAAAATTTCAGTTCCATAGAATACTTGAAGTGTACCTCTCATGGTAAAATAGATGCTCATCGCCATCTTCCACAGATCAAAATCTTCATCCAACTGTGTGTAAATACGGCTCATATCGTGGTTGTCCGGGAATATCATGATGTTATTCACGTCACCGTACATGTAATCATTAGCGAGGCTTTCGTACACCTTTGTCATACTGCTTCTCCAGCCCGTTTCTCCTTTCAAGCCTTCGGTCACGGCAGTTTGAAGCGGGAAATCCATTACACTCGGTAAATAGCTCTCGTAACTGTCGCCACGTACAGCATCGCTTTGCCAATAGCTAATCAATGAAGGATCGCTCACCCACTCTTCTCCAACGATGTTAAAGTTCGGGTACTCGTCTAATATACCTTTGGTCCAATCAGCCAGAAACTGCTTATCAGGATATGGCCATGTATCCATACGAATCCCGTATAAATCAGCATACTCGATCCACCAAATTGAATTTTGAATAAGGTATCGGGCCAATTGCGGCTGACGTTGATTCAAATCGGGCATGGTTTCTACAAACCAACCGTCATGAAAAACCTTTTGGTCCACCTCGGCGGCATGGGGGTCAAAGCGACTAACTTTCATGTGATTGGTTTCTGTAAACTCTTCCCATTGATTGACCCAATCACTGCTTGGCAAATCATTCATCCAGCGGTGGTAGCTACCAATATGGTTAGCCACTTGATCCATAATTACGCCTATACCCAAATCTTTGGCTTTGGCACTAAGTCGTTTGTAATCTTCATTAGTACCATATCGAGCATCTACGTTATACAAATCCGTCATAGCATAGCCGTGGTAACTGTAATCCGGCATATCGTTTTCTAACGCAGGATTTAGCCACAGCGCAGTAATGCCCAGTTCCTTAAAATAATCCAAGTGATTTTCAATACCTGCTAGGTCTCCCCCGTGACGACCGCCTTTAAGTGCACGATTCGGGCCTTCAAGCATGCCTTTTACCTTATCATTAGCTGTATTCCCATTGCTAAAGCGGTCCGGCATCAACAAATAGATATTATCTGCCGAAGAGAAGCTCTTTCGCTCGGCGCTCTTTGCGCGACGCGCTTCGATACCAACAAGTAAAGTTCCCACCTTTCTGCCTTTCGTATTTCTAAAGGTCAATTTATGCTGACCTACTACTGCATCCGAAGGGATATGTGCCGTAACGAAGAGGTAATTAGGGCTTTCCAAGGCCATCGTACTGATGACATTCAAAGTTTTTGAGGAAGCTTCCAATTCATGGATGCCAGAACCGTATACCATAAATTCGACGGTATCCATATTCATGCCCTTCCACCACGTAGGCGGTTCAATTTTCTCAAGTTTTTGCGCCGATAACCCCAAGGAAATCAACACTGATAGGAGTGTTAGTTTTAGCTTCATGCTCATCATTTGTGTTACCGACTAAAAGTACAACTTGATTGGTTTTTTACCTCACATTTGATAAAGACCCCGTAGTTTTGCACAAAAGATGAGCAAATGCCCAGATTGAAGCTACAACAACAAGTCCTCGAAGCACTAGAAGCAAGAGAGTTTCTGCCGTTTACCACGGCACAGATTAAAACGACAAGTGCTTTCAAGAGTGGACAAAATCACTGGCTGCAATACGAGGATACCAGCGAAGCTCGCGTTGCAGTGGTTGCTTCAACTCTACATATGCTTAAATCGAGTTATGAAGATGTAGCGCGAACGCTCATTTTAGTTGAAAGTAAGGAGGTTGCAGATGAATATTTTGAAATGTTCGAAGCACTCGGAAAACACACAGATTTACGCGTCTGGACTGCCTATAAGGGTCCCAATATTTTGAACCAGAAAGAGAACATCTACTTCGGCGCTGATGTGGTTATCGCTACACCACAACGATTAAACGAGCTCTTAAATATTGAAGGATTTAATAGTGCTGGACTGCTCACCTTAGTATTAGACAATGCCGATAAACTCCTTAAAGTAGGTGTGAACAGCTTTACACAAAGGATTAGCGACAGTGTTCCTAACAGGCAACGTATCAGTCTTTCGGCTGTAAATGGCAAAGGAGTCCATACCTATATGGACAGATTCGCCTACCCCTTCACTGCTGGTGTTCTTTCGTAGATGGCCGAAGTAAACACTCTATCATCCGGCCAAAAGCCAGCGTTTCGCATCGGATACTTTTCATTGAGTCTGGACAAACTTTCGTTCCACCAAGAAATGGCATCATTACAAAGCTCGGTACCGTCTGTTCCTGAAATAGGAAGCTCGCGAACTTCGGTGTATGCATTTACATTGCGGCGTTTGCACAATTCCCATAGATGCTTTCCAAAAGGAATCTTAGGTGGGAATCCGGTGGTAGCATCGTCGAAGTGCAACGACCATTGGTAAAGTTTAAAACCTTGGTCTGCAGCTTCGTAAAACATACCCGGACGAACTGGTAATAACAGCGGGCCCTCCCATGAAGTACCTTCAGGAAACAATACGACGGTTTCGCCGTCTTTCACTGCATTAGAAATTGCTTCTTTCGTTTGTGAACGGCTGTTCTTACTCTCTCGCTTCACCCATATGGTACCTAGTGCGCGACCGGCCCAACCAATAAGTGGCCACGAACGCACCTCTATTTTCCCAACAATGGTGAAGAACTCCTCTGTAGGAATGAATAGAACGTCTAAGTAAGATCGATGATTAGCAATAATGAGACCTGGACCAATTTTATCGAATTTCTGTCCGTGTACTTTAATACCCACCACCCACAATAGGATGCCTTTGAAACTCATGTAAATTTTGTGGGATGCACGTCTGCTTGCCATAGGGCTCGTAAGCACCAAGGCACCAATACCACCAATAAGTACCGCAAAGACTCCTAAAACTCGAAAAAAGGCGATAATACTTCTCATAAAAACAAAGTCACGCGAATATACTAATAATGAAAAGGCGATTTTCTCAGTAAATGAGATAAGTAGCATCGTCACTAACACTACTTACTTAATAACCGCTGAAGGGTTTACATTTATGAGGCTACCAATTCCAGCGGTCTTTGAAGGTATCCCGGATATCAATGCTCATTTTCCATCGAAATCCAGCAGCTGCATCCACGGGTTGTAACAAGTAATACACCCCAAATCGAGTTGGAGTATCCCACAACCTTACCTTTTTCTCTAAGCCAAGAAACGACTCGAAATGGTTGATTTGTTCATCTGGTACAGATAAGAAAGTTGCACCTAGAGAAGTACCCAAACCTAGCTTCTTTAAACCAGGAATCTTACCCAAAAAGAAACCGTCAAAATGATGAATGTAGGAACCCGTCAAATAAACACTTGGAGATGCAAAAGTCTGCTCAAGGCTCTGGTAGGTATACAATGGATGGGTAAACAGGAAGTAATCCCCTCCTCTGAACCATTTGTATTCAATAAATCTAACTGTAGATGGATCGTTCAAAAAACCACCAGAACTAAACCTGTAAAATGACTCTCCTAGTGGTCCAAAGCGAAGCATATCGTCCACCACGAACTCGTATTTTGAAAATTGAACATCGCTCCCAAAAAGATCGGGTATCCCCTGTTTAAAGGTGAATCTGAAGTCAGGCCACTTGCTCGAAAGCACAATTTTCCTTCTTCCTTTGAGGTAATAACGCTGGAACGGACGAATCAAAACTTCTATCCCTAGCTGTGCTACAGTATAACTTTCGAAGGGTGCCGGTTGATTTCGAGCACCAAACAAATCATTCGTCCATTGCGCAAATTGTAATCCTTCAATGCTCGAACGAGTACTATACTCTAGTCCTAACCGCGTGTAAAATCCATTAAACCACTCATAACGGTGGTAGGCTTCAACAGTTTGCTTTCGAATAAAATTTGATCTCGCGAAAATTCCGGCTAAATCTACACTTTGAGTTATGGGTTCATAATCGTCTGCGACGACTAAGGAAATTGAACCGTTGTGCATCGGGGCATAGGTGTACTCGACATCTAATGAACCTTTCAAATCGTTATTTAAGAAGCCGTAGTTCGGCACGAATTGCCCCTCAATACTTTGATAATTTGAAAATCGCTTAGAGCCTATGAAAGCTGGGGTCCATCTTGTACCTCCAATACCCACAAAATTCCACTGACCTATAAGTGGACTATAGTAAAAGAAGGTTCCCTTACTGCGCTTCCTGTATCCCACACCGCTTACCAAAGGCTCGTACCAATGAAATTCATTATATACAGCATCAGCACTATCGAGGTATTCATCGGAATTTAAATAACGAATCAGGCTGTCTTGTTTTCTGGTCCATGCATCTAACTCTGGATCACTACTCCGGTATTGTTGCCAGTAATCTGGATCAGAATTGGCAGCCTCGGGGATGTAAGCCACCATCATAGGGCTATTTTTCTTCGGCTTGCTAATAGTGTTCACGCTGATGACCTCCTGTCGATACTCGCTTTTAGAAAAGCGCCAAATAAAGTTCTTGGTATAAAATGCTCCTCTGCTGCTGTATTCTTGCTCAATATAAGAATCACCATAGCTGGCTTTTATGGAACGTACTCGGAAGTCATCGCCACCTACGGTCATTGTGCCTTTCCATCCTTTCGTGGATTTTGGAGCGAACGAAATAGTATACGAATAATCCCTCTCGTCCTCGAACTCACCTGTGAGCTTGAACGTGGTCCTGTAGAAAGTGCCTTGGCTTAAAAGCCCAGGAATTGCTACAGCATCAATTAAAGCATTTTCTACACGACGTAGAGGTGTCCAATCTGTATTGCTATAATTCGTTAGCGGGTATTCTTTAAAAGTCCCCTCGTCTAAACCATCGGTAGGGTCAAAATCGGTTTTAAAATCAAACTGTGCAGATGCTTGAATACTGTTACCAAAATCTGCCCGATCAGCCTTATAGTCCTTGAACGCCTCGACCTCTTGATACGGCACTGTATTATTAAAGTAAATCGAGGAAACTTGTTCAAATCGCAGCTCCTTTCCGTTTTCTTTCCGCGAAGAATATAGCTTGATATTGTCCGGTCGGATGAATTCGTAAGCCCTAAGTGCTTTCATGGCATCTTTGATGATCGCTATGGCCGGATCTTCATTGTACACCACCGTCACTGGTGCCAGTAAGGTCGAGGTATCCGTTTGCGCTTTGAGCGGTGCAATGGCTGGCACTAAGGCAAAAAGGGTAAAAAAGCGGTGCGCTAATTTCATAGTATAAAGGTAGAACGAAAAAACCCGCGCTGGCAGCACCAACACGGGTTTAACACATAATTAGCTAGAAAGTTAATCTAACAGTCGCTTCTTACCTGAAGCATTCCACCCCATTGAAATACCGAAGCGGTACGAGGTACCATCTTTCGGCGGAATGAAGTAGGCGTTCACAGGGAAGTTCATTTCCCCACTCTTAATTGTTTTTCCCACAGAGAATACGAGAGCTGTTGAGATCGCAATATCTCCTCTACTATCTAGCTGACCGTCCATAGTGCGTGTAAAATCGACAGTCGGACCAAAGGCAAATTCCCACCCCGTATTATTATTTCTAAGACCGTTTAACAAAGTCAAGTTTGGTACAAATCGGTTCGATTCTAGGCCACTTATAAGTGGGATCAACTCGGCAAGAGCTTGCCAGTTCCCGGTAGTGATGTATGCTTTTTCAAATTGGTATCCAAACTGCGACATAAGCGGAATTTGCATATCAAACCCACCTTGCTCGAAAGGCTTAGCCAGAATTGCAGCGTTATTACCTGTAACAAAGCCGAACCCCATACGAGGACCTTCAGCAACAATAGTTCTATCGAACGGATTGTTCAATATGTTCTCGTAATCGTTGGCAATAGTAACTCTTCTAACCAGCTCAGCATCGTTTTCAATACCCATCATGTCGTTCAATGTAAGTTCCGCCATTAAGAGGTCGTTCTTAGGCACATCGACATAGTTTCTATTTGCACTATTTACAAACGAACCTTTCTTTACATCAAAGAGACGAACTGTAGTACTCACTTTTTCACCCAGTAGGTTCATAGAGCCAGTCAAAATGAAATCGACGTCCAACTTATCTCCAAGTTCCTTCAAACAGATTCTAGAGAAACAACCGGTAAAATCGACATCATCGCGCTGAGAAATGTATTCAACGTCGTAGTTATCGATCACTTCATACCCACTCATATTGATCATTTCAAGTGTAAGTTTTTGAATGATCTGGTGGCGTTCTACTTCATCGTAACCGCGCGTATCAAAGTCCAATACAGCTACGGAAGGTACATTTTGTGCAAAAAGCGAAGTCGCGAATGCAACAAGTAAGATTGATAATTTAGTTTTCATGACTAATTGTGTTTAAAATTGATACTGCTAAGATGCAGCCTTCACCAATGGTCATGAACTCTATAATTCTCTTTATAGATTCATTTTATTGCAAAAAACAGGATTAAGAAGGTTATTTTGAATCTTTTTGTCTCAAAATTGAAACTTATTAGACTTTTCAAAAGCTCTATAGAGGCCTGCCCGCGATACTCCAATGTATTGCGCAAGGGTAACACGATCCATATGCTTGTATAAATCGGGACGATTCGTTTTCACCCACTCCACCCTATCAATCGTTCTACGCATCCGAAGCATAATCAATCGGGCACGTCGGTTTTTTTGAATTTCAGCAGTACCGCTTAGATATAGTAATTGCAGAAGTGGATGTTTCGCATTGATTCGTTCAAAATCTTCGTGTTTAAAACGAATAAACTCAACGTCGCTGTACGTAGTATAATAATGTTGAGGATGCTGGTCATTAAATAATGTGTCCTCATTCACAAAAATACTCAGAGGCGGAATCAAGCTGAATAATGAATCCTCTTTCTCAATGGGGTTCTTGTACATCTCCTTCAGGAACCCCGACTTTAAAAACCAGAAATCTTTATTGTGTAAGGTCAATTCTTCTACGACCTGCCCCTTTTTCTTTTTAACACTATCGCCCAAGGCTGCAACCACACTATCTACAGTTGATTTAAAAGCGGGCGTATAGACCGGAAGTGCCTCAAAATAGGCGCGCATAGCTTCTTGATTACTCTTCATGATCAAAAGACTTTAATGCTCTGAACAATGAGGCTCTGGATAAGCCAAGATAGTCGGCCAATTCTTTGCGTGGTATAATATTCAATAAATTTGGGCTTTGAGAGATGGCCGCTTGTAACCGAGATTTTCCGCTGGCTTGAAGCATTTCATAAGTCGTATTTCGGTATTCCGTCATGCTGAAGTTGATCAGTATACTCAGCAACTTTGCCCCAACTACCTTATCTAAAGTATCGTCTAAGAGTACTTGCTTGGGACAAGATGCAATAACTGCGTCTGTTAATGCCACACAACGAGTTTCAGAAGGGACCTCATAAATAAGAATATCCTCAGAAAATGCGAATTTTCCTTCGTGGTAAAAGCGAATTAATGATTCTTGACTATCGTGCTGCAGGTATTCAGCACACGATCCATTCACGATAAAGTACAAGTGATCTTTATCAAGACCTTCGGCCCACAACAAATCCCCGCGTTGGATGTTGCGCCATTGAAATTCATTCGACAGAGTGAGCAACTCTTGCCGTTCAAAATCGTGGCTGATGGAGTAGATCGATAAAAGACCCTTGAGTATCAGCTCTGATTTATTGGTAGAGACCATAGGATCAGATTATTGGTTGGTTGCACCAAGTTAATTAATTTTTTGGGCAGTCCTCCGGGATTAATTCGAGTTATTACCAATAGATATTCGACTTGTTTCAAAATTGACCATGTAAATATTCTTCTAAACGAAAAAGAACGAGTAACTTACTGCCGTGTTAATTCTAAAATGGTCCATTATGAACCCTATTTGTAGTATTAACCAGGCCATTAAACAGTTTAAGGG
>JACESW010000028.1 GCA_013911625.1 Cryomorphaceae bacterium
TGCTTTGCGGCCCTTTCGGCTTCGCTCAGAGTGATACTTACTTTGCCTTTCCTCCGCTTTTAGAATGGCAAGGAGGCCAGCATATCATCGACTTACAGGTCAGCACCAGTGCTCCATCTTCAAGTGTTTGGATCTACAACAGTGACACCAGCTATTCCAACACACTAACTGTGACCCAAGGAAACCTGACAACGGTGACCTTTAGCGGGATCAACAATGCCATGCAAAGTACCTACGGGGCCCGAAATTTGACTTGGACCAATCAAAAACGCTACAAGGATGCTTTGTTTGTGGAAGCGACTCAACCCGTAACAGTAACGGAACGTATACGCCATCAATACAATCAAGAGATAGTAACCGGAAAGGGGACCAACGGTATAGGTCAAGACTTCTACCTTGCCTCTCAAACGCTCATCCAGACAACAGTATCTGGAAGCTACACGAACTATTATGGACTTCACTATGTAAGTGTGGTTGCGCTCGAGGACAGTACGAACGTACGCATCAAAGCGCGTAGTGGCAATCTCTTCGACAACGGTAGAGACAGTGTCATCTTTTCTTTGAATGCTGGACAAAGTTGGGTGAGCAGTATGCTTGATAACGATCAGTTGCTCGGAACTCGAGTAACCTCTAATAAGCCTATTGCGGTAACCGCCGGCGGTAATCACTTAAAGGCTACCAACGCTAACAATGCAGATGCTGGTATCGACCAGGTTACACCTGTAGAACATCTAGGTCTAGAACATGTGGTTCTGAGAGGACGCGGAAATACCCCGCAAGATTACTTCATGTACATCGCTACTGAAGACAGCACGAATATCACTGTCGATGGCAATGCCATTATGACCAACGGTGCGGCAGGTGATGTTGGTACTTATTCCATGGCGGGGAATGCTTCAACGCCTGGGAAACCCTTCATCGTGGAGGCAGATCGACCTATCTATTTGTTTCAAGTGACTACAGGAGCGAATAACAGTAATCCAGAACAAGGAATGGCACAGCTACCTCATGTGGATTGTACAGGCTCAACTCGTGTGGTATACAACAGAGCATCGGGGCTATCAACCTCGGCATTAATTACCATACCTACTTCTGCTGTTCCAAATCTTAATTACAACGGTTCTGCCATACAATCGTACACTGGGATCACTTTCCAGCAAAGTACATATGACCCAAGCTGGACGGGTGTGTACATTGGCGATAATATCTTAACAAACAGCTTCACCTTAGACTGTCTTACCCCATTCCACGTTGGTGTTCTTGCTGGATCGGGTTCTAGCACTGGGCTTTACGGATACATTAGCGGTTTTGACGATGACTTTAAACTGCTTGATCCATTCTCGGCGCTACCTGTAGAAGATGTTCCACTTGGAGCACTTTGTGAAACCCCTATCCCGCTATTCTTCCGCTATCTAAGCTGTGTAGACAGCATCAATGTGGTTAGCACGACCATTCTCCAAGGGGTGGGTACTGTGGTCGATTCGAATGCTGCCGACACAGTAATGCATGCATTAATTGATCCAGCATATAATGGTCCCGTGGAGATCAAAGTAATTGTTGAAGACGGACGAGGATATAGAGATTCAATCTATTTTGACTTTAACTATTACGGGACGACCTATGAGCCCATTCAAGCAGATTCAGCCAGTGTATGTGCCGGTCAGCCAGTTGTTCTCGAAGTGGACGGCGCTAATCCTGACTTCTCCTACCTATGGTCGACCGGAGATACCACCGCAAGTACTACAGCGTATGATCCAGGATGGGCTTGGGTAACTGTTGATCTAGGTAATTGTCAGTTCCACGACAGTATTTATTTGGTGAACGGTTCACTGTATACGCCGATAACTAACGATACCGCCTATTGCGATTCATTGACCATCGATTTTGACAACCCCAACCTCTCCTCGATGTATTGGATCACCCTGGACACGTTTGCCACTGAACTCCAGTTTGATTCCACCGCCATCTACCCTTACCTCAGTACGGATATAAACGGTTGTGAAAATGAGGATACCTTCCGATTTAGAGTAATCGCGGAGCCCTACATCGATGAGGGATTTGGCTGTCCTAATTACACCCTCACAGCCACTGGTTATACACAATTCATCTCTTTGACCCTAGGTGAACAGACCTATACAGAACCTGTTTTAGATACACTCTTTCCGTTCGCTGGATCGCACGAGTTAACGCTCGTAGCTATCGATAGTTGTGGTAATCTAGATACCATTCAGCGGGTACTCGAAGTAGATTGTCTGGACAACCTTCTGATGTATGTTCCTACGGCGTTTTCGCCTAACGGTGACGGTGTGAATGATGCCTACTGTTTGAGCAGCTCACTTCCAACGAGAACTGAATATGCTATTTACGACCGCTGGGGCAATGAGCTATTCCGCGGACCTTCAACGGAGTGTTGGGATCCTATCGCTTTGGGACAAGAGGTTCAGCAAGGTGCATACTCTATGCGGACCTTTACCAAGCTGCCTTCCGACCAACTACATATCGACGAATTTACCATATTCATTCTTCCATAATGCCGCTTGAACTTCCAAAAGCGGTCATCTTCGATATGGACGGGACATTGATCAACAACTATCCGTTCCATCTAAAGGCATGGCAAATCATTTGTGAAAAGTACGGTGCGCCTCGTTCCATTGACGACATCATTAAAGATTTGCACGGGACCAATTTTGAAGTCTGCCAAAACTTCTTTGGCAACGACATCACCTTTGAAGAAAGTGAACGCATAGGTAATGAAAAAGAGGCCTTGTACCGTGAAATTTACCGTCCACAGATCGCTCCTGTTGAAGGCTTAATACCCCTATTACAATTTTTCCATAACAGCGGTATTCCCATGGCAGTGGGCACTATGGGCAACAAGGCCAATGCAGACTTTACGCTTGATACCCTAGGAATACGTCACTTCTTTAAGGCCGTACATACCGCAGAGGAAGTGAATAAAGGAAAGCCTGACCCAGAAATTTTTCTCACCTGCCTAAAAAGCTTAACTCAAGAGTCGTTACAAACCCAAGAGCTTTGGGTGTTTGAGGATACTTCCAGTGGTATTACCGCTGCAATTAATGCGGGAGGAACGGCTTTTGGTATTCTTACCAGCAAAACAGAGCAGGACTTAAGTACTTGTGGTGCAACATATTGCGCAAAAAACTATGATGAGATACTCAAATTGGTCTCTTAACATTTCCTTGACATAACTCTTTATATGTATTTTTGAAATGCTATCGCACACACAACTATGTCATACCTAGACACAGCAATAGTCATCGCTTGGCCGGAATGTACGGCAAGAGGAGACGAAAGCATTCTTATTCTCTTGCGTAAGGCAGGTATCGTGAAGAACCTGAACATGCGCGTTGGTCACGCAGCTATCTGTTTGATCAATCCACAGACTGCAGAAGTGTTGTACTACGATTTCGGCCGTTACATTACCCCACGTGGATACGGCAGAGCGAGAAGCAAGTATACCGACCCGACTTTGGTTTTAGAGACAAGGGCCACATTTGATGAGGATAAAAACTTAACCAATGTTGAGGATATCGCTCAAGAATTGGATGCTAAGTCCAAATACACTCACGGAGCAGGTCCTATGGTATTCTCGGTAAGCAAGACGATCAACTTCGCAAAAGCCAAGGCCTATGCCGATGAAATGGTGATACGCGGTTATTTCCCGTACAATGGTCTTGATAAAAGTGCCTCTAACTGCGCACGTTACGTCACCGAGACAATGAAAGCAGCCAATGAAGACGGTACCGTGGGCAGCAAGCTAAAATATCCGCTAACTGTTCGACCTACACCATTGTACAACGTTGTTGCTGCAAGCACTGAAGATAGTATCTATAGTTTTGAAGGTGGCACCTTACAGTTTATGCAGAAATCGCGCAGACACAGCATTGCCGATATTACTTCAGGACTGTTAGAAAGCTCTTTCACAAAGTATACAGATTCACGCCCTGATGATTCTATACATGGAGAGATAGAAGAACCAGCACGTCCTTCATCATTACCGCAATCGGCAAAATGGCTCGGCGGTCTGGGAGAAGGTGCTTGGTTCCACATCAATAAGATTGGCCCGCATAGCTTTAAGGGCATCAAATACGACAAAACTGGCGTCATCGAATTCGAAGGAACCTACAGCAATGACGACATCGAGTTGCCTGAAAATCCAGAAGCCACGTACGCTTCACACTGCGGCTTCTTCTCCATTGAGGTCGACGGTGTGATTCACAGATTCTACCGCAAATAGATAAAAAAAGCCCGGCGCTGCGCGCCGGGCTTTTTCTTTATTTTCTCTCTCTCAATTAGAAGTCAATCTTATAGTAGAACACCGGGAACAGTCCTAACTGGTAATTCTCCGCTACCTCACCCGTCTCTGGCAAGTAGGTTAAAGTCAAGATGTTTTTGTTATTGGTAATGTTCGAAATATCCAAAGCAAACTCGTGTGCTAGGTTCAAGAAGTTCCACTTGTACCCCACCTTAAAGTCAAGACGGAAGTACGGGCGGTATTGATTGGAATTGAATGTAAAATCGTCGATAAACTCAATTTCTGAACCTCTCGCTGAAGCGTCCTGATCAATATCACCAAACCAACGTCCACCAATAGAACTCACCTTGGTCCCTAGGTTAAAGACGCCATATTTACCCACTTGGTAATTCTTTGCCATGATGAAGTTGAATGCATAACGGCCGTTGAAGGTCGTATTCACCCAAATATCGTCTGAAGACCCTGTGCCGGCAGCGGCAATATTCTTAGAGCCCTTGTACTTAGCATCGAAGATGGATCCTGTAAACAGGCTGTAGAACCCGTTACGGTAGTAGTGCTCGGCAGTAAATTCTAAGCCGTAGTTACGTCCCTGCCCTTCGTTTTCAAGAGGTTCAGCCCAAAGGCGACCAAATCCGCTACCACCATTCACTAGAGAAAAGTAAGAAGGTACGATCTCCACAGGCACGTCCCACAAGTACTGGTAATAGGTTTCTAGTTTAATGCGTACTGGGTAATCAAAGTTGTGCTCCCAACCGGCTACAAGGTGCGCACTCTTAGTGAGTCCCATACCTTTGTTGTATTCAGTTCCATATACCCCGTCAGCAATGGCTTGAGGTGTGGCTTGAGATCCTCTGTAGTAGTAGAGGTAAGAACTCTGCATTTGACTGTGGTAACCAGCACCGGTAAAAAATTTGTTGTGCTTGTCTACATCATAATTGAAACCGAGACGCGGCTCAATAGGACTTAATGTATTGTCGTTAATGTTCGAGTACAGCGCAGTTAAACCTGCTGTCATCGTGAGCTTATCTGTCAATCTGTTCTTGTAGCTCACGAACGGTTGTACTACAGCGTATCCGTCTGAAGAGAAACCACCATCGTCTGTGCCCCAAGGGAATTCCCAAGGCGAAATTTCACCGGTTAATCCGTTGACGATTCTCGTCGAATCCAAATAATCAACCATCACATAATCCACATTAACACCCGCCTTAAAGCTTTGACGAGCATCGATCTTCTTCGTGTAATGGCTGTATCCATGAATCTTGGTCTCGTAGTACCAATAGTTCAAGATTTTTGGTGCGGAATCTACGCGGTAGTAGAACTCATCAGCCGCCACCGTGTCTACACCTCGGAATACTTTAGTGTTCAGGGCATGAATGGCAGAACGAGATACCGCCGCACCACTTTTGATGTAGCTCGTTTTATCCAAACGCTTTAAATGCGTTGCACCCACTACGCCCATGTGTGTGTCAAAGAATTGGTCACGATCTACACTTCCAATACCTTCAAAACCATCGGTCACTGGGTCACCGTCGGTTCCGGAAATATCAATAACCAGGTTGGACGTACCGCCCATACCCCACAAGCTAAATTTCGAACCGTCTTTTTGCGGAAACGTCACTCTAAAGGCCCCATCTGCATAGTTTGGAATAGCTGTAGTACCCAATGGAATGCCCAAGGTTGACGCCATACCCAATGTTGAGTAGCGTCCCAGGACAAGGTAAGACGGTGCATTTGGCTTCTCTTTGCCTAAACGACCCTCAGCCATCAATTCTACCCCTAAGAGACCGAACTGAAAGCTTCCTTCAAATGGCGTGGCATTATTACCGTCGCGCATCTCTAGATCGAAAACACCGGCAATAGCATTTCCGTACTCCCCTGGCCAAGCGCCTGTGTAGAAATCACCGCTCTGGATGTATTTATTGTTAAGGATAGTTACCGGACCACCGCCAGTCCCTGGAATGGCGAAGTGGTTGGGGTTGGGAATGTTGATTCCTTCAAAACGGTACAGGATACCTGCAGGCGTGTTACCACGAACAACAATGTCATTTCGAGTATCGTCTGAACCCTGAACACCCGCAAAGTTGGTTGCCATACGAGCCGGTTCCCCACGAGAACCCGCATAGAGGTTCGTTTCTTCTACAGAGAACTTGCGGGCACTCACTACGGCCATCTCGTTCTTTACATCACCGCGGGGTGTTGCAACAACATCTACCTCGTCAAGCTTTACCGTGCTCTCTGTCAAAGCGATTCTAATCACAGCTTGCTTAGCTGAGTTTAATTCTACAACAGCAGAAGTAGGCTCATAGCCGAAGAGTTGAACGGCCACAATCTTGCGGCCAATCTCTACATCCATTTCGAACTGTCCGTACTCGTCAGAGAATGCCTGTACATTATCACAGATAAGCATGGCATCTGGAAGTGGCGATTTACTTTCAGAATCGACCACGGTACCACGAATGGTTTGAGTGAGTGTTTGCGCTCCTAAGGTTGAACTAACTACCAACAGAGCAAGAAGAACTAAGCGTCTCATAGTTTTGATTTTGTATAGCGACAAGTTAAAGGAATTGCGCCGCTCCGCGACTTTAATAAATCTTGAATTCTGAGATTTTCACTAACAAGGGTGTAAATCATAGCTCAAATTGAGCCACTTTGATTCACAAATGAATCAATTCACTTGAAAAACGAAGAAAAGTGCTTGTGACCGCGCACGTAAAATTGCCACACCATGCTCCCCGCATAGGTCCCCTTCAGCTTCTTCAAAGGCAACAAGGGCAACCCTTTATACGACATTCTTGTACGCTGAATTTTAGTGAACCTTCCGTAAAAGGCAAAGTGCGCTTGCAGTATGGCCAAGGTATGTTTCGGTTTTCCTTCAAGGACGAACTTCACCCCTGCTATGCCGTCTAAAATAAGTCGTGCAAACACAATCCCCATGGCACGAAGCTGCGGAAGGTTTTTCACGAGGATAATCAGGTTGTTGCGGAAGTTTAAATAGGTTTTTCGTGGAGAATCGGCATTTAATGTTGCCCCGCCAAGATGATAAACCTCAGATTTAGGCTCCACCCAAACCTCATAACCAGCTCGCTGCATACGCCAGCAAAGATCAATCTCTTCCATATGAGCGAACAGCATAGGGTCTAACTTACCTGCTCGCTCAAACGCCTCCATATTCACAGCTAAACAAGCGCCCGTCGCCCAGAAAACAGGACGGGCATCATCGTACTGACCACCATCCACTTCAAGCTCATGAAGAACCCGTCCGCGGCAAAATGGGTAGCCTAAAGCATCGATAAATCCTCCAGAAGCCCCAGCGTATTCGAACTTCTCAGGTTCACGATCCCAACGAATCTTCGGTTGTACTGCCCCACAATTAGGATACTTCTCAAAATGTCCCATGATGGGTTCCAACCATCCAGGAGTTGTTCTAACATCGCTATTTAACAGCACTGCGTACTTCTCCTTCAAGGGCTTCAAACCTTCGTTGTAGCCGCCTGCATACCCCAAATTCTCACCGGTCTGAATGATCTTAACCTCTGGAAAATGGGTCTCAACATAGGCAACGCTGTCGTCACTGCTGTCGTTATCAATGACATATACCGGATGTGGCTTGCTATCTTCAATAACGCCTGGTAAGTATTTTTCTAATAAGGCTTTTCCGTTCCAATTCAGGATGGCAACCGCAATCTTTTCTTTCATCCGAGCTTAAAATCTATCGAACCACGTTCCTTGATTACCAATAATGATGGAATTAGAAATTCGCTCTCCAAAGTTATCCCTGCTGTATTGGGTAGAGGTCGCATCAATATCAGGACCTGCATTGGTATGGCGTGTCAAATGATACTGCCACTTGTGATCCTTCACCTCACCCAAAGCAGAACTATGAATAAGCGTGTATTGACGGCCTATGAGCTCCTGGTCCACAAAGATGAACACCTGATTCTGCTGCACCGGGGTACTTGAACTCTTTAATTGATCGTATTGCCAAACTTGGTACGGATAGTTACGACCGTCGAACGAACGTTCCTCCACAAGTGAAGGCGCACCATATTGGAGGAAAACTCGGCCCATCTGAGACCTGTAGCCTGGTACAGTTCTGCTTCCAAACTCTTGGTCTACTTTATCGACCACTACCAAATAGCCCTTCCACTCTCCTAACGGATCCATCGCATTTTTATCCGTCCAAAAATTCACGATGAACGATGCAATTCTAGCCGTATCCTCGGAATCTTTTAAGTTGGTCATAATGCGGCGCTCTGACATAGTTGCTACAGGCGCAATCATACGTAAGTATTCATTGACCTGAGACCACTGGCCCCAGCCATTTTCAAATACCGCACGAGTAACACTCACCTCGGGGCCGTTCCACGCGGCTTCATCCGCCTTGTCGTTGTACCAGTAAAAAGGGCTAATGCGCTCAGCAACTGCTTGACCAGTACTGTCTAACATTACGATGGAATATTCATATTGACCGCTTTTTTGGGATGAAAAATCAATTTTATTGTAGACCGGCGTACTCCCTGTATTACAACGTGCAAACCCTGAAGTCCCAGGAATAATATTGCCGTAAGCATCCGTCAATTTGTACTGGAGAATGTATTTGCCTGAGGCTACAAAGCCTTCTGTATACATGCTCAAAGTCGATTCATTTTCAAATACCGGCAGTCCTAAAGACGCCACCGGAACTACAGAAACTCCTCGTTTCACATAGTTCACAGGAACCTCCTCTACATCATCAAGCAACACCGGCTGCGACAGCCAAAAATCGCTAGCAACATATTCGAGAGTATCGCTAAAACTCCAGTCACTATTGGACACCTCGTCGTATAGAAAGATCTCCAACGGTCTCTTCTCTATCTCTTTAGTGTCATCAAAAGTGAACGTACTCTTTTGCAACATTAACGGCGCACTCGAGGCGGAATCTTCACTGGTATATTCAAATCGAACTACATCTACCTTACCCTCAAAGGACAAAGCCACCTTAAACCGTGCATGCCAGATTGAATCCGCATCCATTTCAAAGGCAATGGTGCTTGCGTCAAGCGTACTGAAAAAGTCCACATAAGGACCTTGAGTCTCACTCACATATTGGATAGGCTGCAATCCAAAGCGCAACTCCTGCGCTTTAGTTGAAGTAGTCAGTGCAAGTAGAAATATGACTTTAAAGAAAGATTTCATCATCCTCAAAGATAATTGCAAAATTGCCCTTGCAAAACACGAATTCCTGTTTAAATTTGCCGCCCACTCAGGAAGTAGCTTTACTTCCTATCGGAGAGATGGCAGAGTGGTCGAATGCACTGGTCTTGAAAACCAGCGTACCGAGAGGTACCGGGGGTTCGAATCCCTCTCTCTCCGCCAAAAACACTTGAAAACCAGCGTTTTACGCTGGTTTTTTTATGCCCATTCGCGAACGAAGCTCGCTTCAGTGAGCGGGATGGGTATAAAAAATACAGAACGCCGAAGGCGTTCCGGTTTTCAGGTGTTTTTGGAAGGGCTCCACCTCCAGGGATCTTTTGAGCGAAGCGAAAAAAAATCCCAGCCACTAGAACGACTGGGATCTAACCTATTTTTGGCCATTACCGTTTTCACCGACACCTTCACTACAGCCTTCTTCGACCGAACATGAACAGTTTTCGCAGCGAGCAACTTTATTTGCCTCTACCCTTTTCTTCTTGGCATCCGCAATGACTTTCTTCACATCAAGCCAGTTATCTCTACCTTCAAGAACTTCTAAAGGTGTATATATCCCATGGGCGGAATGCGGCCTGTTCATATA
>JACESW010000029.1 GCA_013911625.1 Cryomorphaceae bacterium
AGAAGATATAGAAGGTGAGTTTGGAGATTTGATGTTTTCCTTAATCAATTTTGCTAGGCTAAGTGATATCGACCCAGAATTGGCCTTGGAGCGCACGAACAAAAAATTCATCTTCAGATTCACCTACATGGAGAAACAAGCCGCCGCACAAGGTAAAGAGTTGTCTACTATGACTTTAGATGAAATGGAGGTCCTTTGGAATGAAGCCAAGGAGTTGTCTAGAGATTAAATTCCCTTGAAGTTATTGTTAAATCTTAGATAAAGTAGTTTCTGTACTTTAGTGAATGCACTGAAATAGTGTACTTTACATATATGAAAACACTCTATCTAATTCGACACGCCAAGAGTTCTTGGTCTATTGACGGAATTGAAGATCGTGATAGACCTTTGAAGGGACGAGGTATCCGTGACGCACATTTAGTCAGTGAATATCTTCGTGACGAGATCGATTCTCCACAAGACTTCTCGTTTTACAGTTCGCCAGCAACAAGAGCGCTTCATACGGCTCTAATTTTCGCCAAAAATCTTGGTGTACCGGCGAATAAAATGTGTATCAATGATCATTTGTACCATTGTGGTGTCTCTGAACTGATTGATATTGTCCGAAGAACATCTAGTATACACGATACAGCTTTTTATTTCGCACACAATCCGGCCATCACAGATTTTGTGAATGAAATGACTAATGCCAGTGTAAAGAACGTTCCTACCACGGGGGTTGTTTGCGTAAGGTTTGACTGTAAAGACTGGAATTCCATTAATAAAGGGGCAGAGCTCATTCAATTTGAGTACCCTAAGCGATTAAAAAATTAGGCAGTGGAACATACTTATTTCAACAGGGATATTAGTTGGTTACGCTTTAATGAACGCGTACTGCAAGAGGCGGAAGATTTATCGAATCCCTTGATTGAACGATTGCGTTTTCTCGGAATACACTCTAACAACATGGATGAATTCTTCCGTGTGCGTTATTCCTTCATACGTCGCTTACGACTCAGTGAAGAGCAAGGGTTAGATGAAAACCTTGAGGGATATACTCCTGGAGCCCTTTTGTCGAAACTCAGTGAGATTGTAGCTGACCAACAGAAACGTTCTCAGGAAATCTACGATAGAATCAAGGAGGACTTGAAACGCTATAAGATTGAGATTATCAATGAGGCACAGTTGACTGCTAAGCAAGAGACTTTTGTGAAGCAGCTTTACCGTGAAAAGGTAAGTCCTGCACTTACCAATTTGATGATCAATCAGACGAAAAATTTTCCTTATTTAAGGGACAAGAGTATATATCTCGCAGTACGCTTGACCAAGAAAGACAAAGAGCAGTTTTCAATTATCGAGGTGCCGTATTCCATTTCAGGCCGTTTCGTGCAGTTGCCAAAGTATGGCAAGCAATACGTGATGTACATGGATGACCTTTTACGGCACAACTTAGATAGTATTTTTCATACGGTCAAGTATGATAGCATTGAGGCACATACGGTGAAGATTACGCGGGATGCAGAATTGTCGCTGGATGATGACGTAAGTAAATCGTTCATGGAGCAGATTCAGCGCGGGTTGCGCAATCGACGTGAAGGTGATTTGGTTCGATTCGTGTATGACAAAACCATTGGCGATTCAACCTTAAAGCGCCTGGTAGAAGGATTGGAGGTAAGTGCACTGGATACTCTTATTCCGGGTGGACGCTACCACAATAAGAAGGATTTAATGCGCTTTCCAAACATGGGGATACAAGAGCTTGAGTACAAGCGGCTACCTCAAGTACCGCATCCTAATATAGATATTGATCGCAGCATTTTTAAAGCCATTAAAAAGCAAGACATTATGCTGTTCACGCCCTATCACGATTTTGGCAACGTCATTCGTTTGCTTCGTGAGGCTGCGATTGATGAAAAAGTACGGGAGATTAAAGTGACACTCTATCGTTTGGCTGATGATAGCCAGATTATTTCAGCATTGATTAACGCGGCCAAAAATGGGAAGAAAGTCACCGTGTTCATAGAACTTCAGGCCCGATTTGATGAGGCCAATAACATACGTTGGACCAACCGCCTCAGAGGTGAGGGCATCAAAGTAGTCTCCGGTGTGCAAGGCCTTAAGGTACATTCAAAATTGACTCTTATACGAAGAGACGAGGGCAATGAGAAGCTTGTGGATTACTGTGTTATCGGAACTGGAAATTACCACGAAGGCACAGCTAAGGTCTATACAGATTATCATCTGATGACCAATGATAAGCGCATCGCTAAAGAAGCACGTAAGGTATTCCAGTTCATTGAAAGCCCCTATAAACAGTACATCTTCAAGCACCTATTGGTTAGTCCGAATACGACGCGTTTGGGATTAGAAGCACTGATTGATCGAGAAATAGCAAACGCAAAGGTTGGAAAGAAGGCCGAATTCTGGGTCAAGATTAATTCCATTTCTGACCATGGAATGATCAATAAACTCTACGAGGCAAGCGATGCCGGGGTTCAGGTTCGGATGGTCGTGAGAGGCATTTGCTGTTTGGATATGTCACATCCAAAAGCAAGAAATATTTCTTCAGTAAGTATCGTTGGGAGGTTTTTGGAGCATACTCGTGCATTCTGTTTCCATAACGATGGAAATCCCCAGTATTATATTTCATCCGCCGACTGGATGGGCAGAAATTTGAACCGCAGGGTGGAGGTCACTGTACCTATTTACGATCAATCTATTCAACGCCAATTGCGCGATCACTTCGATATTCTTTGGAAAGACAATTCTAAATCACGAATTTTCGATGCTCAGCAGCAAAACAACTACCGTATGCTTCACGGTCCCAAGATTAAGGCACAGGAGGAGTTGCACGGTTATGTGAGAAATATGCTGCGTAAAGGATAACTCATGATAGTAACGAAACTAGGTGCTATTGATATCGGTTCGAATTCGGTTCGATGTCTCATTGTCAATGTGATTTATAAAGACGGGTATACCCACTACAAGAAAGTGAATATGATTCGGTTGCCCGTACGATTGGGTCAGGACGTGTTTAAATACGGAAAGATCCGAAAGGTAACTCGTGACCGATTCTTAGAAGGTATGAAGGCCTACGAGCATTTATTGTCAGTGCACGGCGTCCAAGACTTCAGAGCAGTGGCGACATCTGCCATGCGTGAAGCTAAAAACGGTCGTCAGATCGTGAATAGAGTCCTTCGGAAAACGAGTATTCAGATTGAAACAATTAGCGGCAAAGAAGAAGCACGTCTGGTCTTTTCGAGCAAACTCTACGACACCATTAATGCCGATGTCAGTAATTTCATTTACATCGATGTTGGTGGTGGGTCTACTGAAATATCCATCATAGAGGGCAAACAAGTTCTGAGGTCCAAATCTTTTAAAGTAGGTGGTGTTCGTTTGATGAACGAGCTTGTTGAACAGGGCGAATGGACGAGGATGCAACGTTGGTTAGAAAAACATGCAGCACCATTGAAAGACAAGGCAGCTATAGGTGCAGGAGGTAATATCAACAAACTTCACAAGTTGAGTATGAAACCTGTTACAGAACCTCTAAGCTATGAATATGTTGATGGGCAGCGTGCCTTCATTGAAGGTCTAGATGTAGAGCGCAGAATCACAGAAATGGGTCTTAATTTTGACCGTGCAGACGTTATTACCTTTGGGTTAGAGATTTACCTGAAAGCTATGCAGTGGTCGGGATGTGGGCGTATTTTCGTGCCCAAAATAGGCGTAAGTGATGGTTTAATTCGTGATTTGTACCACAAGGAGTTCAGAGCGCAAATAGAACAATAGTTACATTGATGAGTTAATAGATAAGCTCAATCAAATTTGCTTTTATGGTAAGAATCATCTATATATTTTTGACCCTTAAAATTTAGAAACATGGCAGTACAATTAGCAACAGACGCAGACTTTGCACAGATTTTAAATGACAATGATCGAGTAGTGGTAAAGTACTTTGCGGATTGGTGTGGCGCATGTAAAATGTTTGCCCCGAAATACAAAAGAGTAAGTAACGAAGAAGGCTACAGCGGTGTAGTGTTCTTGGAAGTAAATGCAGAACACAGTCCAGAGGCGCGCAAGGCTGCAGGAGTAGATAACTTACCATTCCTAGCGTCATTTAAAGGCGGTGCATTGGCTGAAGGTTCTGCGGCAAGTAAGGAAGAATATTTACGCAAGCTGATCGATCTGACAGCGTAAACACCTTGAAGAAAATAAGAAAGCCCCTAGCTCAGCTGGGGGCTTTTTTTGTGATTTTTAAGTGCTAGGTATCTAAAAAACGAAAGGGGCCCGCCAAGACCCCTTTCTACCTAAACCGCCATGAAAATCTGCTTTCGCAGAATGTTCCATATATCCTATAACCTAGTCCGTTCTCCTAGGTTCACAGCTGAAGAGAAAAAAAGTATTCTTTTTTTGCGCAATAATTCTCATTCACCTACAGGCTAGTGTTTACAGGGGTTAAGACTTGGTCTGTGAGATATAGATTTCTTCTATGAGACCGCTAAAAGCGATAATCAAGGCCATAAAAAACCCGTTTGCTCCAAAGGGCAAACGGGTTTGTTTGTGAACCGAAACTGTTCTTAGTTCTTGCTCAAGTAATCAGCAACACCTTCATGAGACTCTTTCATTGCTTCTTTCCCTGGGGTCCAGTTTGCAGGACAAACTTCACCTTTCTCTTCGAAGTATTGAAGAGCATCTACCATACGCATAGCTTCGTCTACTGAACGACCAAGCGGGAAGAAGTTCACCAACTGGTGCATTACAGTACCTTGCCTATCGATCAAGAATAGACCGCGGTAAGCAATCATTTCGCCTGTAGCGTTCAGGTTGCCTTCCTCGTCGTACGTCCATTCACCGTCAAGTACGTCATAGTTGTGAGAGATTGTCTTGTTCGTATCGGCAACAATCGGGTAAGTAATACCTTCGATTCCACCTTGGTCTTTGGTCATTTGCAACCAACCCCAGTGGCTCTGCTCAGTATCTGTACTTACAGCGATTAGCTCAACACCTTTTGCTTCGAACTCAGCCTTACGCGCTTGGAAAGCGTGCAATTCTGTTGGACATACGAATGTAAAGTCTTTAGGGTAGAAGAATAAGATTACGTATTTACCTGCGTAATCCGATAATTTGAAATCTTCAACGATTTCTTCACCATTGATTACTGCAGATGCAGTAAAATCAGGTGCTTTTTTGCCAACTAATACAGCCATTTGTGTAGTTATTTTTTTGTTTGAAGGTCAAAAGTACATAGATAACCCCTAATTGGGATAATATTTTATTAGGTTTTATCTATTGCCCTGATGGCAAAACCTATCTGAGAAAACCAGTTTAGAAGAGCAATAAACTCAGGGCGATACCAACAGCTACCACAAGCATCTTCATCGCATTAAACTGATGATTTGCTGCACTTTCGAATAGAATGGTAGTACTCACATGGAGCAGCAATCCTGTGGCAAGTCCAAGTACCGGTAGAAATGATGCAGGGTCCAGCTCAAGACTAACGCCCATTGCGTTTCCTAGGGGCGAACTGAGGGCAAAGAGTAAGATTCCTAAAACGACCTTCCACGTTTTCAATCCGGCAGAACGAAGGGCAGTTGCAACGAGTAGTGCAATAGGAATTTTATGCATGGCTACAGACCAAAGCAAGCCGTTCGTACCATGATCGTGTGCGTGGTCGTGCATGATGTTGTCCAAGCCCAAAGGCATCCCTTCGATAAAAGCATGAATAAATAGTCCAACGAGCGGAAGGACAGGGATTCGATTCTCGTGGGTATGCAAATGACCATGTTCCAAGCCTTTGCTGATAAAGTCGAGCAACAATTGGACACCGAAACCAAGTAGAACCCAAAGCCCGCCGCTGCTATTCTGGAAGACCTCCGGTAAAAGATGCGTCATAAGCGTTCCGAACAGGAAGGCACCTGAAAACGCTAAGGTCAGCTTGAATAAGGCGCTCTTTGTATTGACGATGTACGACGCACCACCACCGACAAGTACAGCAATGAAGAGAACTAATGGAATCATGAAAGCGGTTTTTGTGCAATAAATATCATTCGTTCACTGTCCAATTCTTCATAGGAACTCAGGTCGTAGTTGCCTTTGACTTGGACATGCTCAAGTCCAGCATTTACGAGCATAGTATGAAGATCATCTTTACTGAATGCGCGAACGCGTTCTTCGAAAAAATCAAGCGTACACTCGTGGCTGACTTTGATACGTTTTACAATAATACTATTTTCAATCTTTCGGCTAATGCTGTACGTGGCCATATCTGTTTGCACCACGTTTTCCGGGACCAGTTGTGCCGCGATTTTTGCACTATTCATATAATCAAGCACCAGTTTACCACCGGGCTTTAGGCTATGCGCCATGTGGTTTAAGGCCTCTTGGTGCAGCCCATCGTCGTCAAAGTAGCCAAAGCTTGTGAATAGATTCATCACCCAATCAAAAGCACCGAAATCAAGGGCTTCAAGCATGTTACCGACCTTAAATTCAAGGCGTTCGTTTTTGAATTGACTTGCAAAGGAAATGCTCTCGGGACTTAAATCGACACCCAAGGTTTGTAGTCCTTGTTCTGACAGTACTTTGGCATGACGGCCTCTGCCGCAAGCCATGTCCATGGCACGTTCACCCTCCTGTACACCTAGTTTCCTGCACAGTTCGACAATGAAAAGTCGCGCTTCGTACTCGTCTCGATGACGGTATAGGTCGTGGTAAAATTCGGTGTTAAACCATGTGGCGTACCAGGGCGTAGACATTAGGCGAAGTAGTCAAGAACTAGGGGTTGAAACATTTTAACTATCGCCACCAAAATTACAGCAATTAATACTTTTCGAGTAATGGCGTTGGCCTTTGGATGCCCAACTACTTTTTTAGCTGCGAATCGTCCTCCAGACGCTGTTCCTACAGCTAATGTCAGCCCATAAACCCAATCTACGGCTCCACTCATAGAAAATATTATAAAAGATGGAATGGTCATTAGAAAAGCGGTGAACAGCTTCATGATATTACCGTCCTTCAAAGCGTATTTTGCCATTAGTACACTGATGGATAGAAAGAGTATTCCAAAGCCCATCTGAATAAATCCCCCGTAAACTCCTAAACCGAAATAGGCCAGCCAAATTTTCGGTGTACGCTTATTAACGGCTCCATCGGTAGGAATGAGCCACTTTTTCGGATTGAACAACATGGTAATGAGCAGGCCAATCATAATGGTTCCAATGGCAGCTCTCATCAAAGTTTCGGGAATGTCTACGGCTAAATTGGCCCCCAAAACAGCCCCAATGATAATCGGAGGAACAATGAAATAGCTCTGCTTCATCATGTACCGAACACGCTGGGTTTTCGGTAATGAACTGATGGCACTTGTAGTTTGAAATAAAGCGCCAACACGGTTCGTCGCGTTCGCAGCATTCGCATCCAAACCGACCCACATCAAAAGTGGAAGTGTGATGGCAGAACCGTTGCCAGCAATGACATTTATAAGTCCGGCGCAGAAGCCGCCAATGACAAGGGCAATTAATTCAAGCCAATCAATCATGGGACCAAAGTTAGCTTACATTTGTAGGATAAAACGCAAAAGGGTGCCGGAAAACAAAGATTACCGCTTGGTGGTAAAGACCCTCTATGGGTTAGAGGAGATCTTAAGTAAGGAATTACTTGCTTTAGGAGGTCGTGAAATTAAGAAGCTCAATCGAGCAGTGTCTGTGGTTGGTGACCTAGGATATGTCTACAAAATAAACTTAGCCTTACGCACAGGTTTGCGTGTGCTACTTCCTCTGACTGAATTTCAGATGGAAGATGTGGAGCATTACTATGAGGAGCTCCTTGCAATTCCATGGGAAGAACATTTCGAAGTAAATACTACGTTCGCTGTTGATGTGGTTGGTCGTAACGAGCAATTGAATCACAGCAGTTTTGCTGGTTTGAAGGCCAAAGATGCTATCGTGGATCGATTCCGTGATAAAGTTGGCGACCGCCCAACCGTTGAGCGCGGCACACCGGAAGTGCCCATACACATACATATCTATCAGGATACCATTCGTGTGTATCTAGATGCTTCAGGAGATTCATTGCACAAACGTGGCTACCGCCTCGCTGCAGCACGTGCGCCGTTAAATGAGGTCTTGGCCGCAGGGATCATTATGCACAGCAAATGGAACGGAGGAATGCCGGTATTAGATCCAATGTGTGGGTCGGGAACGTTCTTGGTGGAAGCAGCATTGATTGCACACAACATGCCACCAAACATATACCGTGAGTACTTTGGTTTCCATTTCTGGAAGGGATTCGATGAAGACCTGTATGAGAAGATTAAAGACGGACTGCTGGGCAGAGCGAAAGAATACGAAGGAAAGATCTTCGGTAGAGATTTGGACGATTACGCTTTGGATGCTGCTTCAGACAATATCGAACGCTCCATGTTTGACGATGTTATTCGTTTGAAGCGGGCAGATTTCTTTGAGACAGAACCCCCAAGCGCAAAAGGTCTGATGCTCGTCAATCCACCGTACAATGTGAGGATTGCAGCAGATACCCATAAATTTTACCGTGATATGGGCGATATGCTCAAACGAGAATACGCCGGGTGGACAGTGATGTGGATTACCTCAGATTTGGAAGCGATTAAAAGTATAGGCTTACGTCCGTCCCGAAAATGGAACCTATTCAATGGAGAATTGGAATGTAAATTGTTACGGTTCGACATGTATGAAGGCACAAAAAAGATCCATAAATTGAGATAAATACATTGAAATGAAGAACCTACTTACCCTGATTGCAGCTATTTCCTTCTCGACCTTGTTGGCCCAAGGAACCAGTAGCAATCTGCGTCGTGTTTCACGCGAGGTCGAAAAAACAATGTCCATTACTTCGGATATTATCGACGGTGTAATGACCTATGAAAAGGAGAAGAAAGTCGTCCCTCTGATAGAAGAACAATTTGGGATTTGGCGCAAGTCAAAAAGATCTATTGCGCGATTAGATAAGCCCGAAGAAGCACAGCTCGTTGCCGTCGTTGGTGAAAATCTAGGTCAAATCATAGAATTGACTTCTTCAAACTTACGAGATTGGTTGGGTGAGGATCCGCGTTCAAGTTATGGACACACCTACGTTGGCCAAATGGAGGCCATGTTTGGGTCAATGAGTGCGGAAATGGAAGCTTACGCGACCCAATACGACATCACACTTAGAGAAAGTGCAATTGTAAAGCGATTCAATGCGCAAATGGAATTAGTCGCATATACCAAAGAAATGAAAGCTGGTGCTGCGGAAGTGGACAGCTTGGTGGCTTATTTACAATCCGAAATTGGCACCACTGACTTGGATAAGTTGTACGCTGCTCAAAAGAACCTGATTAAGGCCTTGAGCAAGCACATTCGCAGCTACGGGAATGAATATTTTTACAACGGTCAGACTGATTTATACGAAGCTTACCAGAAATATTATGTAGAGCTTCTTGAGTTGGCATCAGCGGATTTGTTAGCCGATTTAACCAAGATGAAGTACGACCTCGTTGAGTTTAATTCTATTGCATCCTCAACAGAGGCTAGCGCTCGAAAAACCCTGAGCTTTTTCGATAATGAGATGAAGCTTTTGGTCAAACGCGAGGCACGATTCGTAAAAAAGAACCTACCTAAGGCACCGAAGAAATAGATGCTAGTTGCTGAGGTCATCTTACCGTTGCCATTGGACAAGGTGTTTCATTACGCCGTGCCCAATGAATTTGCAGGTAGGCTGGTCTCTGGTATGCGCGTATTGGTCCAATTTGGCAAGCGCAAAGAATACGCCGCATTAGTGGTTCGCGTGCTAGAAACGGAGGAGGATTTATCGCTGAAGTACCTAATCAATGTATTGGACGAGCGCCCTGTAGTGCTGGAACACCAACTCTTACAATGGAATTGGATGTCGGGATATTATATGGCTCCGCTGGGTGATCTGATGAATGCAGCCTTGCCACCGGGACTGAAGCTAAGTTCTCAGAGCGTATTAGTGCGCGATCCCGAAGTGCTACCCGACGAGAGTAAGTTATCAGATACATTATTTCTCTTGTAC
>JACESW010000003.1 GCA_013911625.1 Cryomorphaceae bacterium
CCCACGGCATTTTTCTGCGCTCAGCTCTGTCCTTTTTGACGATGTCCTCATAGGTTGAACCGTCGTGAAGCTCTATTTCCAGATATCTGCTCCCACCAACGGTTCGCATGATGCCTGAGGCTGCTGTAAGTACCTTGTGATTTCCCTTTTTATTCTCTTTGTGGTCGTAGATGTAAATGTCCCGGAGTAATTGTTCCTCGTCGCCTTCTTTTTCGCCGATTTTAATGCTGTAACCTTCAAATCCATTGTAAAATATCCCTGGTGTGATATGAAACGCAGGTTTACTTTTTGAGATATTGACCAATAAACTTTGCCCTTTTAAATTGGCCACTGGAATGACATTGTTGTAGAAGAAAAAGGCACCTACAGCTATTAGAATGTTTAATATTATCAAGGAACGTATACCACGAAATAGAGAGATGCCTGAACTCTTCATGGCGGCCATCTCGTAATGCTCGCCAAAGTTACCAAAGGTGAGTAGGGAGGCGAATAAAACACTTACTGGAAGGGCAAAAGGCACTACACTCGCTGCCCAATAGAACATAAGTTCAAGGATGGTATACCATTCAATCCCTTTACCAGCAAGATCGTCGATATATTTCCAGACCATTTGCATCAAAAAGAAAAAAACCATGATCCCTACAGTAGGAATCAATGGTTTTATAAAGCTTCTTAAGACGTACAGGTCTAGTTTATTCATCTCTAAAGTCGGTAATACCCCGAGAATTCTGCACTGTTGATATCAAACATGGATGCATCTAGCGCTGTATTCACTTGGTAAGTATCTACCGTAAATATGTTATTGGATCCGTTGTTGCCGAACTGAGTGTAGTTGTCAAGCAACATGGTATTCATATTTACGCCAATTAAAATTTCCTTTACTTCTTCGCTAGTAACGGGTTTGAGTCGGATGTATTGTATGGTTTTGCCTTTTTCAGTGGCTCTTCCCGCCATTTTGTAGCTGTAACCGTTCTGATAATTTTTAAGGATATCCGCCGGTGCTAAGCTAGTTTCTTCATCCGTAGCGGCAACTTCAATTTCTTCGTCCTCCGGATAGATGAGATATGCTTTAGAACCGTCTGACAAAAACTCAAAGGCATTTGTCTTTACCCGAACCTTTTGGCCAATAGCGAATAGTTCCCCGTTGGAACTGCGCTTTTTCATCCCACCATTACTAGGTACTTCAATAGTATTGGTAAAAGTGATGTGTTGCGTCTCTAGTGCTAGCGTACTTTCATACACCTGGTTCAACAACTTTTTAGCTTCCTCGTGACTTTGTCCCAAAGCAAATAAAGGAAGTAATAGTAGGGCGATAAATCTCATGTGGCGCAATTTACGCATCTCCTTTCAATTTCTGTTCCAATGCGAACTCATCTGGAACTAAAACTTGTCTTGCCTTAGATCCTTCGAACGGACCTAGGATCCCAGCGGCTTCTAATTGGTCCACAATGCGTCCTGCTCTGTTGTAACCTAGCTTGAGTTTACGTTGAATCATAGAGGTGGATCCTTGCTGGGTTGCGACCACCAAACGCGCGGCATCTTCAAAGAGTACATCGCGGTCTGAAGGATCTATATCACCAACTCCACCGCCTTCTTCGCCGACATATTCCGGCAATTGATAGGCCGTAGGGTAGGCTTGCTGATTCCCAATAAAGTCACATATTTCCTCGACCTCCGGCGTATCTACAAAGGCACATTGGAGACGAATTAAATCGGATCCTTGAGAGAAAAGCATGTCTCCTTTACCAATGAGCTGATCTGCACCTCCTGCATCCAAAATGGTTCTTGAATCAATCTTCGAGGTGACTCGGAAAGCTGCGCGGGCTGGGAAGTTTGCTTTGATGATACCCGTGATTACATTTACTGATGGACGCTGAGTAGCAACGATTAAGTGAATACCAATAGCACGCGCAAGTTGCGCAAGACGGGCAATAGGCATCTCAACCTCCTTACCAGCGGTCATAATAAGATCGGCAAATTCATCGATCACTAGAACGATGTAAGGCAGGAAGCGGTGTCCCTCTTCAGGATTCAATCGGCGTGAAATGAACTTCGCATTGTATTCTTTGATGTTACGAACCATGGCTGATTTCAACAGTTCGTAACGATTGTCCATTTCAATACAGAGGCTGTTTAAGGTATTTACCACCTTGGTGGTATCTGTTATGATGGCCTCGTCTGAATCTGGAAGCACCGCGAGGTAATGACGTTCAATTTTGTTGTACAAGGTCAATTCCACCTTCTTTGGATCTACCAACACAAACTTGAGTTGAGACGGGTGTTTCTTGTACAATAAAGACGTGAGGATGGCATTCAAACCAACAGACTTACCCTGACCTGTAGCACCGGCCATCAATAAGTGTGGCATCTTAGCGAGATCAAAGACAAAGTTTTCGTTGGTAATAGTACGCCCCATAGCCACTGGTAATTCCATATCCGCCTGTTGAAAGCGCTTGCTTGAAATGACCTGCTTCATGCTGACCATCTGAGGCTTGGCATTCGGTACTTCTATACCAATAGTTCCTTTACCTGGGATTGGGGCAATAATTCGAATTCCCAATGCCGCTAGACTCAAAGCAATGTCGTCTTCAAGATTTTTGATCTTAGAAATACGAATACCTGCTGCTGGCACAATCTCATAGAGAGTCACCGTTGGACCAATAGTCGCTTTAATTTCCTTAATTTCAATGTTGTAGTTCCGTAAAGTATCTACAATGTTGTTTTTATTTTTCTCGATCTCTTCCTTGTCGAAGGTGATCTGACCGTCGCCGTACTGTTGAAGTAAATCAATGCCAGGAAGTCTGAATCTGCTCAAATCTAGGGTAGGGTCGTACTCTCCAAAATCCTTGACTTTTTGATTTATTTCCTTCTTGGTCGCCTCTTCTTCCTTGTGCACCTCGACCTTCACATCGAACTCATCCGTTTTTTGAGCAGGATCATTTGAAACGAGAACTTCGCTAGTTTCAGGTTGTGGGGCCAATTCAACTTTTAAATCTTCCTCCGGCTCATCCTCAACCAACTCCGTTTTATAAGTAGGCTCTGGATCAGACTCCTCTTTATCAAAAGAAATAGTTTGTAGGGATTCTTCGTCTTCAGCCATCACGCTGTCTACAGCAGCTTCATCGGGTGCTTCAGCATTGGTAGCTCTTGAAGGAAATTTCAACTGGCTTACCTTAAAAGCGGCAATAACATAAAGTGCGGCACAGCCTATCAATAATAGGTAAATGCCCACCGCGCCTAACTTTAGGCCTAATAGATGGGCAATATAGTATGCGGTGATACCTCCCAATACTGTCGGGTGGCTTGAAACAAGTGCAGAAATAAACACACTTATGAGCAGACCAGTAATGATGACGTGATTTAATAAACCAATCGGCTTGAATCTTCGAAACTCAAAAGCATATCGCAATCCCATGGCAAAGACGTAAAAGGCTACCAAGAATCCCGCTACACCAAAACCACGAAGCATTAAAACCCAACCAATGCTGTGTCCAAGCGTTCCGAAGAGATTTCGGGCGACAAGGTCCTGCAGCGCTTCATTATTAGCAGTATTCAAACTAAAATCTGCGGACCAATTCCAGAGAAAACTCAATTGTGAGAAGAACAGAAAGGAGCCAATAAAAACGAGCATTACCCCCAAGAAGATTTTCGTTGTAGGGTCGTCAGATACTTCTTTTACTCCTAGGCTTGCCTGCTTGATTGCTCCAACAAATTTAGGAGGATTGTTCTTTTTGGACGCGGTTTTTCTCTTGGCCATAGTTTCAATTGTAGTACTATCAAAAATAATTGGTTAGGCGTTAGTAAAAGCGGCTAGTTTCATAGCGTTATCAACACTTTTCATCTATTTTTGTCGTCCATTAACCCATCACATGCAAATACACCCAAATATTAAATCAGAGTACGGAAGATTACGATCAGTAATGGTTGGAATTGCCCGTAAAATGGGCCCTAAACCAGCCATAGGAGATTGCTACGACGCCAGAAGTAGAGAAAGCGTAGAATTAGGAACGTATCCAGAAGTGGAAGATTGCATAGTACAGATGAATTCTTTGGTGGAAAAGCTCGAGTCGCTCGAGGTGGAAGTGCTACGTCCAGATGTACTCGATGCAACCAATCAGGTGTTCACAAGAGACATCGGTTTTATCATCGACGACCAATTCATTTTGCCAAACGTCATTAAAGATCGAGCAAGTGAGGCTAATGCCATGGACGCGCTTCTAAGCAGAATACCTTCTGCAAATATCATTATGATGCCGAGCGGTTGCTATGCAGAAGGCGGTGATGTCATTGTGCATGAGCCTTTTGTCTTTGTGGGTGTAAGCAACGAGGAAACTTTCGATAAATATAAAACGGCAAGAACGAACACTGCAGGATTAGAGTACTTACAAGATGAATTTCCAGCCTATGATTTCAAAGGGTTTGAACTTCTAAAGAGTGATGTCGACCCCCGTAAAGGCTCACTTCATTTAGACTGTGCCTTTCAACCCTTGGGCGATGCACTATTGCTCGCACCTCATCTTTTCAAGAATGCTGAAGATGTAATGTGGATTGAGTCTCAATTCGGCACGGATAGTATTTACTATTGTACCGAAGAGGAAGCTTACGATCTCCACACCAACGTATTTAGCATTGGGCCTAAAGAAGTATTGATTAGCGCTTCGGCAGGCAGATTGAAGAATTGGTTAGAAGAAAGAGACTACACGGTCCATTCAATTACTTACGATGAAGTTGTGAAGATGGGCGGTTCATTGCGCTGTAGTACGATGCCATTAGAACGCGAGGAATCATGACGAAGAACGCTACAAATACCATTCTCATGGTTCGTCCTATTCGCTTCGGGATGAACCCTCAGACTGCTGTTGACAATTTCTACCAGCAGCAGGACGCTGCAACAGATGCAGCTCTTGACAATACCAAGGCACAAGCAGAATTTGATGTATTTGTTTCCAAACTGCGCGCTGTCGGGGTGGAGGTTTTGGTCGTTCAAGACGACGAGCAGCCGCATACACCCGATAGCGTATTCCCAAACAACTGGATAAGTATGCACGAGGACGGCTGCGTTGTGCTCTATCCAATGAAAGCGGAGAATAGGAGGTTAGAGCGTCGCTCTGATATTGAAGACGTGCTCACCAAAGCGGGTTTTGTCATTGGTGAAGTATTGGATGTATCAGATGCTGAAGAGCAAGGGACTTTCTTGGAAGGAACGGGTTGTATCATTTTTGATCACGATCAAAAAATCGCCTATATGGCTCGTAGTCAGCGTGCTGACGAGCATTTATTTGAGGAAATTTGTGGCCGATTCGAGTACCAGCCCGTAGTCTTTAGCGCCTTCCAAGACACTCCTGAAGGCCGCCAGCCCATCTACCATACCAATGTGCTCATGTGTATGACGGATAAATACGCGGTCCTATGTCTGGATGCTATAGATGATCTGGAAGAGCGCAGGATGGTCACCGATACGATAAGGCACAGTGGAAAAGAAGTCTTAGAGATCTCAGAAGTTCAGAAACACCAGTTCGGTGGAAATATGCTTTTGGTGAAGGGAGGTGGAGATGCCTTACATTTGGTCATGAGTACAAGTGCATTCAATTGCCTGACTACTGAACAGAAAGCGCTCATAGAGGGCTACCATAATATCCTTCATACGGATCTTACTACAATAGAAACTCTTGGCGGGGGAAGTGCTAGATGCATGCTCGCTGAAATATATTTGCCAAAACAACCTTAGCTCATGAGCTTACAACAAAACATAGGGTCAGTAATTCAAGAACTGTATGGGGTGGAAGCCTCCGTAGAATTACAAGAAACCAGAAAGGAATTTGAAGGCGACCTCACATTGGTCGTTTTTCCGTTTGTAAGAGCCGCTAAAAAAGCACCAGAAATGGTGGCCAATGAGATTGGAGAAAAGCTCCTAGAAACCGGTGTCGTTACCGCATTTAATGTGGTTAAGGGTTTCCTAAATCTAAGTTTAGATAGGGTTGGTTATATTTCTGATTTTGAATCGTTTGTAAGCTCCGAAAACCTAGGTCTGCCATCGCCAACAAGCAAAGGTAAATACATCGTTGAATACAGCTCTCCTAACACCAACAAACCTTTGCACCTCGGCCACATCAGGAATAACCTCTTGGGGTATTCGGTAAGCCAGATTTTGAAGGCAAACGGTGTGGATGTTGTCAAGGTTCAAATCATAAATGATCGAGGGATTCACATCTGTAAGTCGATGCTGGCTTGGCAAGAGTACGGCGAGGGTGAGACTCCTCAGAGCAGTGGGCTCAAAGGCGATCATCTCGTGGGTAAATACTACGTGAAGTTTGACCAAGTGTACAAGGCGGAAATCAAGGAATTGGTTGCTGGCGGTATGTCTGAAGAATTGGCCAAGAAGCAAGCTCCTTCGCTTCTAAGAGCCCAAGAAATGCTGCTAAAATGGGAGCAGGGCGATGAGGAAGTGGTGGACCTATGGAAAACCATGAACGGGTGGGTATACGACGGTTTTAATACCACCTACACGAAACTCGGGGTAGATTTTGATAAGAATTACTACGAAAGCAATACCTACGTTCTTGGCAAGGATGATGTGATGAAGGGCCTTGAAAAAGGGGTGTTTTATCAAAAAGAAGACGGTTCCGTCTGGATTGACCTAGAAGATGAAGGGTTGGATCACAAGCTTGTTCTACGAAGCGACGGAACCTCGGTGTACATGACCCAAGATATCGGAACCGCCATTCAACGATTTGTCGATTTTGATGCCGAGGGTATGACCTACGTAGTGGGGAATGAGCAAGACTACCACTTCAAGGTACTGTTCATCATCTTAAAGCGTTTGGGCTACAGCTGGGCAGATAAGCTGCATCACTTGAGCTATGGGATGGTTGATTTGCCAACGGGTAAAATGAAGTCTCGCGAAGGAACAGTAGTTGATGCGGACGATCTTATTGATAGCATGGTGGCGGATGCAGCTTCCATTTCTATTGAGTTGGGCAAACTAGACGGTCTCAGTGAAGATGAGCAAATGCAGTTGTTTACCACGCTAGGACTGGGTGCCTTGAAATACTTTATCCTCAAGGTTGATCCGAAGAAGCGTATGCTATTCAATCCGGCCGATAGTATTGATTTCAATGGACACACAGGGCCTTTCATTCAGTACACCTATGCTCGCATTCAGAGTTTACAGCGCAAAGCAGATGGTGCTTACAATGAATCTTGGTCCGACATTACTCCAAATGAAGATGAAGTGACTTTGATCAAGGCTATCCTAGATTTCCCAGATATTGTGAATAAGTCGGCGGCGAACTTGAGTCCTGCAGTCCTAGCGAATTACACGTACGAGTTGGTGAAGAAGTACAATGGCTTCTATCAAAACAACAGCATCCTTCGTGCAGAGAATGATAAAACCATCACCTTCCGTTTGGCGTTAAGTAAAGCAGTAGGAGAGGTAGTTAAAGAATCCATGAATTGCTTGGGCATCCAAGTACCGAATAGAATGTAATATGAGTAGTGAAGTAAGAGGCCTTGAGCCACAATCCGTTTGGAACCATTTTGCAGATTTGAATGCTGTACCACGTCCTTCTAAAAAGGAAGAGCGTGTTATCCAGTTCATGGTCGATTTTGGTAATTCCTTGGGCCTACCTACTGAAGTAGATCACATCGGAAATGTATTTATCCGTAAACCTGCCACAGCGGGTATGGATGATCGTACACCTATAGTGCTTCAGGCACACCTTGATATGGTGCACCAAAAAAATAACGATACAGACTTTGACTTCGATACTCAAGGCATTGACATGTATGTTGATGGTGATTGGGTAAAAGCACGTGGAACAACCTTGGGTGCTGATAACGGTATGGGCGTAGCTTATATCATGGCTGTATTGAGTTCTACAGATATTCCACATCCAGCTATAGATGCCTTGTTTACCATTGATGAAGAGACGGGTATGACGGGTGCTCTTGAGCTAAAAGGCGGTATGCTGAATGGGAAGATTCTCTTAAACATTGATACTGAGGACGACGATGAATTAACCATTGGTTGTGCGGGAGGTATTGATATCAACGCCACTCGTAAGGTGAATATGGAGCCTTCTCCTGAAGATGCTACTGCATTCGAGCTTGTAATTCGTGGATTGAGCGGAGGACACAGTGGTATGGATATCCACAAAGGCCTAGGTAATGCCAATAAGTTGATGAATAGAGTCCTTGACCGGCTTGGAGAGACAGTTCGTTTAGCTTCTTTAGACGGTGGCGGTCTTCGCAATGCAATACCTCGTGAGAGCGTAGCGGTTGTAGTTGCTCCAAATACTCAAATAGATGCTTTTGAGAACATTTTGAGCGTGGTTGGTGCTGAGCTAATTGCCGAACACGGTACGACGGATCCTAATCTTGAATTGGCTTGGGAAGAAATAGATGACCCACTAGAGGTCGTTAGTGAGGAATTCCAAAGTGCTTTAATTACTGCGTTGTACGCCAACCCAAATGGCATTTACCGCATGTCACCAGATATTGAGGGACTTGTCCAAACCTCGAACAACACGGCGCGTGTTCTTTTGAAGGACGGCGAGCTAACCATCCTTTGTTTGACGCGTAGTTCAGTGGAGAGTGAGAAGATGGACTTAGCACGTGCAATTGCGCGAAACTTTGAATCCATTGGCTGCGTTGTAGATTGCACGGGCTCTTACCCAGGTTGGACGCCTAATCCAAAGAGCGCCATTCTAACAACGATGACGGATTTGTACTGTAAGCTCTTTAACGGAGAGCCACGCGTAAATGCCTGTCATGCCGGTTTGGAGTGTGGTATTCTTGGAACCAATTACCCTGAAATGGAGTTGATTTCATTTGGGCCAAACATTCGTGGTGCGCATAGTCCGGATGAAAAAACGCAAATTTCATCCGTGAAAAAGAGCTGGGATTTTTTCCTAGCAACATTAGAAAACATTCCAAACGTAGACTGATATGTTTGAAAATTTAAGTGACCGCCTAGAAGGCGCGTTTAAGGTATTACAAGGGAATCATAAGATCACCGAACTCAACATTGCAGACAGCGTAAAGCAGATTCGTCGTGCGCTGGTTGAAGCAGATGTTAGTTTTAAAATTGCCAAGCAGTTTACCAATGATGTAAAAGCGAAAGCGCTAGGCTCCGGTGTGCTCACAGCAGTGAAGCCGGGTCAAGCTATGGTGAAGATCGTCCGTGACGAGATGGCCGAACTGATGGGCGGGCAGGCTGAGGGCTTAAATTTGGCAGGTAAGCCAGCAGTAATCTTGATGGCCGGTCTGCAAGGTTCAGGTAAGACTACCCACAGTGCAAAATTGGCCAACTACTTAAAGAACAAGCAAACCAAGAAGCCGCTACTTGTTGCCTGTGATGTGTATCGTCCAGCAGCAATCAACCAGCTTCACGTCCTAGGGGAGCAGTTGGGCATCGAGGTATTCTCAGAAGAAGGCAATCAAGACCCAGTAAGTATTGCTACTAATGCGCTGGCTTTTGCTAGAAGCAACGGTCACAATGTAGTTATTGTTGATACCGCTGGTCGTTTGGCTGTGGACGAGGAGATGATGGCAGAGATTGGTAATATCCACAAAGCTATTACGCCTTCAGAGACCTTGTTCGTAGTAGATTCTATGACGGGTCAAGATGCGGTGAATACAGCAAAAGCCTTTAATGAGGTACTGAATTTTGACGGTGTTATCCTGACAAAATTAGACGGTGATACACGTGGTGGTGCGGCATTGACAATCAAAAGCGTTGTAAATAAACCCATCAAATTCATTGGTACTGGAGAAAAAATGGAGGCGTTAGACGTGTTCCATCCTGACCGCATGGCAGACCGTATTCTCGGTATGGGCGATGTTGTTTCCCTCGTAGAGCGTGCTCAAGAACAATTTGACGAGCAGGAAGCTCGTAAGATGAGTAAGAAAATCGCCACCGATTCATTTGGTTTCGACGATTTCATGAATCAGATCCAGCAAATCAAGAAAATGGGGAATATGAAGGACCTCATGGGTATGATTCCAGGTATGGGTAAAGCCATGAAAGACATTGATATTGATGACGATGCGTTCAGGCACATTGAAGCGATGATCAACAGCATGACTTTAGCAGAGCGTCAGCAGCCCGATATCATCAATGGTTCGCGCAGAAAGCGCATTGCTTTAGGTTCAGGGCGTACAGTCCAAGATGTGAACAACCTGCTTAAGCAGTTTGGTGATATGCGTAAAATGATGAAGATGATGCAAAGCGGCGGTGGACGTCGCGGAATGATGAACATGATGCGCGGTATGCGATAAAGACATAGACTATGGTAGTTTTAGACGGAAAAGCAACATCGGCACAGATTCGAGCAGAATTGGCCGAAAAAGTGAAAGGACTCAAGGCAGATGGGAAGAAAGTCCCCCACTTAGCCGCCATCTTAGTAGGAGAGGACGGTGCCTCACGCACCTATGTAAATGCTAAAGTTCGTGATTGTGAGGAGGTTGGTTTTGGTTCAACACTGATCAAGCTTCCTGCAGAAACCACTGAGGATGAGCTGTTAAAAGCCATTAACAAGCTCAATAATGACGAGGATATCGATGGATATATCGTTCAGCTGCCTTTGCCAAAGCATATTGATGAAACTAAAGTTCTTCTCGCGGTTGACCCTAAGAAAGATGTTGACGGTTTCCACCCGGAAAACGTAGGTAAAATGACGCTTAATCTTCCTACTTATATCCCTGCTACGCCGCAAGGTATTGTGGAGATATTACGCAGATACAATGTGCCCACAGAAGGCAAGAACTGTGTAGTCATTGGTCGTAGTCATATTGTGGGCTCACCAATGTCTATACTCCTAAGTCAGCACAATTATCCGGGTAACTGTACAGTTACCCTCTGTCATTCGAGAACCAAAGATCTGAAAGAGGTTTGCCAAAAAGCCGATATAATCGTGGCGGCCTTGGGACGTCCAGGATTTGTGACGGCAGATATGGTCAAAGAGGGCGCTTGTGTCATTGATGTGGGTATAACCCGCGTAGACGATTCTACTAAGAAAAGCGGTTTCAGATTATTAGGTGATGTGGATTATGACGCCGTAGCGCCTAAATGTAGCTTCATTACCCCTGTACCAGGCGGTGTAGGTCCAATGACTAGAGCTGCGCTTATGATGAATACGATGAAAGTAACTGAATTGTCTTAATCCACTTGAAAGACATAACCACATCCCAAAGTTATACTAGCGCCGACGTGCGCAGTGGACTTGTAGTGCCCTTAATGGAAGAATTTTATACTATTCAAGGGGAGGGCGCGCATACTGGTAAAGCGGCTTACTTTGCACGTATTGGTGGTTGTGATGTAGGCTGCCACTGGTGTGATGTCAAAGAGAGTTGGAACCCAGATACACATCCACCTACTCCCATTTCAAGCATTGTTGCTAACGCCAAGAAGTATAGTGATACTATTGTTGTTACCGGTGGTGAACCGCTTACTTGGGACATGAATCCCTTGGTAGATGCGCTTCATCAGGTCGGAATGAAGGTTCATGTAGAAACTAGCGGGGCTTATCCATTGACCGGAAGCTGGGATTGGATTTGTTTAAGTCCAAAAAAAACGGCTCCTCCAAAACAGGAATTTTACGCCTCCGCCGATGAATTAAAGGTGATTGTATACAACCAAAACGACTTTAAGTGGGCCGAGGAGCATGCTGAAAAGGTAGGAGAGGAGTGTGCATTATTTTTACAACCAGAATGGAGTAAACGTGAAGAAATGATGCCTCACATTGTGGATTATGTGATGAAGCATCCGCGATGGAAAGTAAGCCTTCAGACACATAAATATTTGAATATTCCATAAGGCATGGCAATTACAACGGACATAGATAAGGCCGTTCAGCTTTTGCTTGAAGGAGCATTGGTAGCCTTGCCTACAGAAACAGTTTATGGATTGGGATCTAATGCGTTAGATGTCAGTGCGTTGGCTAAGGTTTTCAAAGCGAAAAACAGACCTTCATTTGATCCCTTAATCGTACATGTAGCCTCTATAGAACAGGCTCAAGAAGTGGCTGAATTAAACGACGCTGCAATAGCATTATTTAAGAAGTTTAGTCCGGGGCCATTGACCTTAGTTTTACCGAAAAAAGAGGTTGTGCCTGATTTATTGACTTCAGGGCACCCAACGGTAGCCATTCGTATTCCCAATCATCCTATGACCCTCGAGGTCATTCGAAAGAGTGGACTGTGCATAGCTGCACCCAGTGCGAATCCTTTTGGTTATACATCCCCAACGACTGCTGCTCATGTTCAGGAGCAACTGGGTGACAAGATAGACGCTATTCTAGACGGAGGTCCTTGTGGCGTTGGACTAGAGAGCACCATTGTCAATCTGTGCGGAGAAACACGTGTTTTGCGTTTGGGAGGATTAGCATTAGAGGAGCTGGAATCTGTACTCGGGACTCTAGAAGTTCAAACGAGTTCCTCGAATCCAAAAGCGCCTGGAATGCTGAGCGCTCACTACAATCCTGGCGCAAGTGTTCGACTCTTTTCCAATAAACAGGAATTGATTGATAACTACAAGGGTGTTGATAACTCTAAAACGGGAGTACTTATCATGGGCGAGGGGCTTGAAGGCGCAACAGTGTTCAATTTGAGTCAATCAGAAAACGACGTAGAAGCGGCATCTCGCTTATTTACTGGCTTGAGAGCGCTACGTGCCATGGGATGTACCGAAATATGGACACATTATTTACCGGAAAAAGGCTTAGGACGCGCCATAAATGACCGCTTGAAAAGAGCTGCAAATTAATGGTTTACATAAAGGGGTTTATTCACCCTTTATTTCTTGAGCTTTTAGTATTTTGTTCGTCATGAACAGAACACTACTCGCACTATTCCTTTTCTTAGGGACATACCTCAATGGTCAGATACGTGGAACCGTCTTTGATAATAAGAAAGAGCCTATTATAGGTGCTTCGGTACGTGTGGTGCTTAATGGAGAATTAAGCAACATTGGTACGGTTACGGATTTCGATGGTGCTTGGTCGTTGGACATCTTTAATTATCCAGTTCAAGTTGAAGTGAATTCTATGGGATTCGCTTCAAAACGCGTGGTTTTACAAGATGCTTCTCCTGTTCGTATCTCGTTGAAACCGGACCGCAATGTCTTGAAAGAAGTAAGTGTAGTTCAACAACGACTAAGTGAACAACAAGAGAAGAGTGCTCTTACTGTCGAGAGTATGGATGCTCTGGCCATTAAAGAGAGCCCAAGTGTCAGCTTTTATGATCACTTGGGAACGCTGAAAGGAGTGGACCTGACTTCTGCGAGTATCGGATTCAAGATCATTAATACGCGCGGATTTAATAGTACTTCACCAGTGCGTTCACTTCAACTCATAGACGGTGTGGATAACCAGAGCCCTGGTCTAAACTTCTCTTTAGGAAACTTTTTGGGTGCGCCCGATCTCGATATCATGTCCGTGGATGTTATTGCTGGGGCAAGCACAGCATTTTACGGTCCGTCTGCGTTCAACGGAGTCATCTCAATGACGACCAAAGACCCTTTTGTTTTTACAGGCATAAGTTCCAGTCTGAAAGTAGGGGAGCGTAATTTGACAGAATTAAGTGTTCGTTGGGCAGATAAGGTCAATGATAAGTTCGCCTATAAGATCAACCTCTTTGCATTAAGAGCAGACGACTGGCAGGCCGAAAACTACGATCCTACTGATGTTAGCGCAGACGACGCTTTGAATCCCGGTGGGTACGACGCTGTGAATCGTTATGGCGATGAAGAATACTGGGATGCAGGGGGAGATGTTAAAGGATACCCAGGACTGGGACGTTTTTACCGTCCGGGAATTGAAGAAAAACACCTAGTAGATTACGATACTGAAAACTTAAAATTGACGACAGCGCTTCATTACAAGTTCAATGACAACGTCCGAGGTATTTATGCAATGAATTTTGGTGCAGGTACTACCGTCTATCAAGGGGATAATAGGTACAGTCTGAAGGACATTCTATTCCTTCAAAACCGCATAGAGCTTCGTGAAGAAACGGGCAAATGGTTTTGGCGAGCGTATTCAACCCACGAGGATGCCGGCAATAGTTATGATGCTTACTTCACTGCCCTTCGCATGCAAGACAGCATTGTACCAGACCAGTTCTACAGCAATCAGTACCGCACCATGTGGTACATCTTCAATAGACCGCAAGTTAGAGCACTTCCTGATTACCCATCCAATACACTTAGTAATGCAGATTTTGAAGCAGAGATGCAAAACGTGATAGCGGACAACAGGGACTTTTTTAACCAACTTCACGATACAACCAATGCCATTGTAATGAGTTTTATGGAAGCTGTTTATGGATATTCAGTGGTGAATTATTTGAAGCCGGGAACAGCCGAGTTTGATGCGCTTAAAGGTCATATCACTTCTTCACTATTTACAGAGGGGGGAAGCAGATTCTACGACAAGAGTGCACTATATCACAGTCAAGGTGAACGCACTTTCGATACTGACGCAGGTCAATTTAGAGTGGGTGGTAATGTTCGCCTATATACTCCGAATAGTGCAGGAACCATCTTTAGCGATACTGGAGATGTAGTTATACGGAACTACGAGGCCGGTATTTATGGTGGTTGGGAACAATTCTATTTGGATGAAAGACTAAAGACCAGTGTTACAGCTAGGTTAGATAAGAATCAAAACTTCCAGCCGTTGGTGAGTCCGGCTGCATCTGTTGTCTACAAGGCAAATGAAAATCACACATTTCGTTTCAGCTTAAGCAGCGCCATTCGAAATCCAACGCTGGCAGATCAATACTTGAATTACAACGTAGGTCGAGCGGTACTATTAGGTAATCTCGACGGGTTCGATTCACTCGTAACTATAGATAATATTGCGGACTATCTCGCAAAGCCAGGGAACGAGCGTTTGACGCACGATTTTGGTTATTTCGATGTGGATGCAATTCGCCCAGAGAGAGTACGAACTGCTGAAGTAGGGTGGAGAGCTACCTTATTTGAGCGTGTTTTCGTTGACGCGAATTATTACTATAGTAACTACAACGACTTCATCGGCTACATTATCGGTGCAAAGATTGTGGAAGGTACCACGGCTATCGATAGACTAAAAGAGCTCCAAGTATACCGTGTTGCGGCCAATGCAACCGAACAGGTTACTACTCAAGGCTTCTCAATAGGATTAAACACGTTTATTGGTGATTACCACAGTCTTAGTGGTAATTACAGCTGGAACAAACTTACATCGGCGGTAAACGACCCTATTGTACCAGCCTTCAATACACCTGAGCACAAATTCAATATTGGATGGAACATGAGAAACTATCCAATCAAGAATGACAAGGATAAATTGATGGGTGCTGGTGTGAATTATAAATGGGTAGAAGGATTCTTGTTTGAAGGTTCGCCTCAATTCACAGGAAGTATTCCTTCTTATGGTTTAGTAGATGCGCAGTGCTCTTTGACTCGTAACCATTTGATCAATAACAAGAAAACAACTGTGACGTATAAAATAGGTGCTAGTAATGCGCTGAATAACAAAGTGTATCAAGTATTTGGGGGGCCTTTAGTAGGGAGGTTGGCCTATCTAAGTATTCAAATTAATTAACCCCCCTTCAAAACCTTGCTTATGAAAAAGACTTTACTTTTTATTTGCGCGCTTTTGATGTCGTCAAGTGTATTCGCTCAGCGTTACACGACTCCAATCTTTAGCGAAGCTGACGTAGTAACGTCAACGAACGTAGCGTACGGTGTAAACTTTAACCCGTACATCGATTCTGCCTTATTGGGCGGAACAAATCTTCAACCATTGCAGGCAGACTTTTACATGCCTTCTCCAGCAGTTGATACGGCAACGGATCGTCCAGTTGTAATTGTATGGCATACAGGATCTTTTATTCCTAAAGGACTTAACGGTTCTCCATTAGGAACCAAAGAGGATAGTGCCGTCGTAGAAATGTGTACTCGATTCGCAAGAATGGGTTATGTGGCTATTGCTGCTTCTTACCGTTTAGGTTGGTTGGCAAACAGTACAAACCTTGATTTGCGTCGCGGTACTAACCTTCTTGCGGTGTATTACTCTATCCAAGATGCTAAATCATTGGTACGTTACCTTAACCTTACTCAGGTAGGTGCAGGTAATCCTTATGGAATTAACGCAGCGAATACCATAATGGTAGGACAGGGATCTGGTGGATACATCACCTTCGCATATGCTACCATTGATAAGCATTCTGAAGTGACTGTACCTTCGAAGTTCCAATACCAAGATACCATCGGTATGTTTGGTGGCACAGTGACTGTTGGTGATCCTTATGTAGATACTTCGGTAGTCGGTGATATTAACGGCTATGGCGGTCAAGTTACCGTAACTGGACAGAACACGCTAGGTCTTCCTACAATGGACTACAGTTCACCTGGACGTAACTACGTGAACCACGCTGGTATGCCAGATGACGTATTGATGGTGATCAATATGGGTGGCGCGCTAGGTGATGGTGCATGGTTGGAGCAAGGTGATATTCCAATGTTGAGTATCCACAGTAAGTTTGACTTCTTTGCACCTTACGATACAGGTATGGTTTACGTACCAATTGGTCAACAGTTCTTCCCAGTTGTTAGTGTTACAGGTTCTTACGGTGCTATCAAAGCAGCGAATGGATTCGGTAACAACGATATATTCTTGAATGAGAACTACACGGATCAAATTTGGGTTGACGAGCAAAGTACTAACCCAACCGGTGAAGAGTGTATCTACACTGTGGAGATTCCACCAACAAATGCACTTCAACCATGGGTTGTAAATACTGCACCATGGAACTGGTTTGATCCAAATGACCCTTACGCTTCTCAGAATCCTGCAAATCCAAATATCGAAGCTACTTCGCAAGCTTGGATTGATACAGTAATGGCCTTTATCGTTCCACGTATGGCAACAGTACTTCAGGCGGAAGGCGTTCCAGCTGGTATTCAGGAATTTGATTTAGAAATGAAGGTATATCCTAACCCTTCTTCAACTGGTTTGATGAATGTGGTTACTGCAAATAATGTATCGATTGAAACTTTAACGGTATTCGATATTACAGGACGTGTAGTTGTTCAAAAGCAAGGCCTTGGCAATGCTACGGAACTGGATCTTACGGCATGGAATTCAGGAGTGTATATCCTCAAAGTAGAAACGGAGCAAGGAGCTGCGGTTCGAAGAATTACTGTGAAGTAATCTCCTCATAACTTTTAGTTATCCCCGCCTTGCAGGCGGGGATTTTTTTTGCCCTAATTTTGACGCTTCTTAGACAAATAGTATGATTAATTATCAGGGTGACATTATCGAGCTGAACGCATTGCCTGTTCAAGACGTGAAAAGAGCTACGATGTACGGAGATGCCGTATTTGAAACTATTCGAATGCGCGATAATAAGTTGTTGTTTGTCGAAGATCACTACTTCCGCTTGATGGCGAGTATGCGCATCCTTAGAATGCCCATACCCATGGATTTCACTCCGGAATTCTTCGTTGATGAAGCCAACAGATTAGCTGAAGAAGTGGCAGTAACTGATGGGCGATTGAGACTACAGGTCGTTCGTAAATCTGAGGGTAAGTATACACCTGAAGATAACAACGAATGCGTGTGGTGGATGGAGCTTGAAGAACTCGGCTCTCAAGATTATATTTGGACATCAAAAGGACTGAAGGTGGATCTATTCAAGGACCATTATATTCAGCCAGGTCTATTATCGACCTTGAAATCATCAAATGCACTGCCGTATGTCCTTGCGGGCATTTTTGCTCAGGAAAATGGTTTTGATGCGATGCTATTAGTGAATGATAAAAAGATGTTAGTCGAGGCAAATGCAGCCAACGTTTTTGTCCTGAAAGACAATGTTCTGAAGACTGCACCATTGGAGGATGGACCACTGAGAGGCGTATTTAGAAAGAATCTTATTGGCTGGGCAAAAGAAATTGGCCTTGAAATCAAAGAGGAAAGTATAAATCCTTTTGAACTTCAGAAAGCAGATGAAATCTGGTTAACTAATACCATAAGTGGTGTTCAATGGGTGGAGAATTACAGAAAGCGCACTTACAAGGGCGATAAAGCAAAAGAGCTCACAGAACTACTTCAACGCAAATTGAACGTCTTAGGATCCCTTTAATTTAGCAACGGGTCGGAGGGGGCATTTGCCCAAAGCGCATACTTACCGCCCATTTGTTTCATCAGTGTTCTCCAAGCATCACTTGTAGCAGAAAGCGGGTCAATGTTGAATGGAGGCTCCAGTATAATCCAAGTATCACTTCTTAACTCTTCCTCTAGTTGACCTGGAGACCAACCGCTATATCCTAAAAAGAACTTTGGTTGTGGTAAAGGCATGGATAGCTCTTTTTGTTCTGCATACAATACTTTGAATAACTCAAAGTCACCACCGAGGTAGAGTGAATTACCAACTTCCACGGCTCCCGGTAACTTGTCGTAACCGTGCAAATAGAACAAGGCATCTTGCTCCACCGGACCGCCATAAAAAATAGTGTCTCTTCCACTAAATTCGTCGATAAAGTCTTGGGCAATGAGGGAGGAAACCTTATTCAATGTGAAGCCTAGCGAACCTTCGGCATCGTGCGCAGTTAGGTACACAACGCTTTGTTCAAAGAATCCATCATTGATCAAGGGCTTGGATACGAGGATGCATCCTTTTTTAGGGGTATTAGTCTGCTCCATTACACTAATTTAGCATTATGGATTTACATAACATACGAGAGACATACAATTTTGATTCATTGGACACTGATAAGTTAAAAGACAGTCCTATGGATCAATTCCAACATTGGTTCGAAGAATACAAGCAATTAGGCGTTAAGGACTACAACGCCATGGCTATTTCAACAGTGAATGGAGATGTTCCCGAGAATAGAATTGTCTTATTGAAGGAGATTCGTGATAACGGATATGTCTTCTATTCAAACTACGGCAGTGCCAAGGGTAAAGCGCTTGAGTCCAATCCCAATATAAGTGCCTTGTTTTTTTGGCGAGAACAAGAGCGTCAAGTTCGAATTAGTGGTAAAGTGGTTAAGATCGATGAAAAAGAAAGTAAGTCCTACTTTGAAACGAGGCCATACCTGAGTAAAATAGGCGCCGCGGCTTCAAACCAAAGTCGACCTATCGGTTCTCGTAAAGAATTAGAAGAAAAGTTCGATTCGTTCACCTCGAAATATCCAGAGGGTACAGACGTTCCTATGCCTACTGAGTGGGGAGGATATCTAATCATTCCTGAGCGCTATGAATTCTGGCAGGGTAGAGAAGGAAGACTTCACGACCGTCTAGTCTTTATTTTAGAAGACGACCATTGGACTATTCAACGCATTCAGCCTTAAATACGCGAATAAAAAAAGCCCTCTCCAAACGGAGAGGGCTTTTTATTCAAAGTCCAGTATAGGATTAGAGCTTACCGTTTAGATCAGCACCAGCCTTAAATTTAGCTACTTTCTTAGCAGCGATTTTGATTACTGCACCAGTTTGTGGGTTACGACCGTCACGAGCTGCACGCTGTGAAACAGAGAAAGAACCGAAACCTACTAGAGATACACGGCCACCGCCTGCTAGTGTAGAACCTACGTTACCAGTAAAAGAATCCAAAGCTGCTTTAGCTTGTGCTTTAGAGATGCCAGCGTCTGCTGCCATTGCGTCGATCAATTGTGCTTTGTTCATTGCAATTAGTTTTTATTTGTTGTTATTAATACGAATGCTTATCAAATATAGACGAAATTTGCTTCTATCCAAGTATTCACGGGGGTTGAGCAAAAAAAAGTTTAGCAAAAATTGTTAATAACTCAGATTTGAGGCAAAAGTGAGTACAAACACTTATTAATCAAGGGGTAAAACCGCCACTTTAAGACCGTTTATGAATGATTTTGCATCCATATTCTTCTTTCCGTTTGGCTTAATCTCAATGATTTCAACACTTCCGAGAGGGTAATCAAGATATAAACGCTTTTCAGAAACGCGTAAAACTGGTTTTTCGGAGGCCTGCATTAGCGAACAAACTCTCGCCCTCATAAACTTAAAATCTCCATAGTAGGATCCCGGAAAAGGGTTAAGTCCCAAGATTTGTTGTACCAATTCGTCCGGAGTTTTGGACAAATCAAGCTTACTATTGTCTTTATTGAGTTTAGGGGCGTGCGTAGCTCGCTCATTATTCTGAGCCTTAGGAATAAGCGAACCAGTAACAAGGCCTTTGACGGTATTTAAGACAAGCTCAGGCCCCAGTGACATAAGTTCATTATGAAGTTCGCCTGTAGTCAGCCCATGTTTTATTGGATGTTCAATCTGTAAAAGAGTACCACCAGTATCTATTTTCTTGTCTAACAAGAACGTTGTGAGCCCTGTAATACGGTCGCCGTTAATAATTGCCCAATGTATAGGCGCTGCACCTCTGTATTTCGGTAATAAGGATCCGTGTAGGTTAAATGTGCCTAAGGCTGGCATGGACCAAACAATTTCAGGGAGCATTCTGAACGCCACAACTATAAACAGATCTGCATTTAACGACCGCAGTTCAGTAATAAAGTCCTCATCTTTTAAGTTGGTGGGCTGTAACACCTTTAAGCCATTACTAACGGCACATACTTTAACAGCGCTTTCCCGTAGCTTTCGTCCACGCCCTGCTGGCTTGTCAGCAACTGTAATAACAGCAGGTATTATGTAGCCGGCTTCTATTAAAGCTTCAAGAGGAGGCACCGCAAATTCAGGCGTTCCCATATATACAATACGTGTATTAGTTCTTGAGCTCATTAGGGTTGCAATTAAGATCGAACCAAATATCATCAAAAGAATGACCATCTCTTAGCATTTGCTTGATAATCGTAGGGTCTGGATAATGATTGAAAGTACATGCGCTGCAAACACCACAACGCTTATCATCCTTTTGACCGAAGTAATGTGCTATTTGTTTGGTCATGCATTCTTCACTTTTCAAGAAAGCTAGCATTGCATTTGTGCGTTCTTTTTTAGCATTGATATAAGCATCAACAAAAGAGGAAGGAAAGCTTACGTACTTGTCGGCAGGGCGCGGTTCCATAAACTGAATAGCACTTTTGTTGTCTGCGGCCTGGTATTCTATCAACCCCTTGGTCTGAAACGAGAGTAACAACGTATCAAAATCAGAAGGGGTTAACATAGCCATTGCAGCTATACGTTTTCGATCGAATCGAATAGGTCCATCGACAGCGAGTGGATACATTCTATAAAGTGCTCCGAGAACTTCCATAGTTTCCTGAGTAAGGCCCTTCCAATTTTCAGGAGCAGAAGTAAACTTGATTTTGGGAACGCTAAATGCAGATTCAATGAACTGCCAATAACCTCGTTGCTGAATGAGTTTAATGAAATTCAGGAGCTTAGGAATAGGTAAATCGAAGCGTTTAGCGAGATCAACAATATTAAATTCAATCTTTTCCTCTAATCCGCTGCCGATCGCTATTTGATGTTTGCTGCAAAACGATTTATAAAACGCCTCTACAGTCTTGATATCTGGCAATTCTTCGATGCTCTTGTTCAACCTTTCGAAATCGTATTGATTGTAGAGCAAATGTGTATTACCTGTCGCGCCATTTCTTCCTGCACGGCCTATTTCTTGATAGTAGCCTTCCAGGGTATCAGGGACATCCCAATGCACAACCCAGCTCACGTCGCCTTTATCTATACCCATCCCAAACGCAGTCGTAGCTACCATCACTTTGACTTCATTGGCAATCCACGCAGCTTGGTTCTTAATTTTAATGGCGTCATCAACTCCTGCATGGTAGAAACAACTCGCAAACCCTTCATTGGAGAGTAAGTTGCTAAGCCCTTCACAGCTTCTTCTAGTCTTTGCATATATAATCCCTGTCCCTTCAAGTTTCGTCATAAGTCGTAACAACTGCTTTTCCTTATTTGGAGTAAAGTGTCTGTGAAGGATTAAGTTGTCTCTGCGCACAGAACCCTCAAAAACCTTTGCATCGGGGATATGTAATTCTTGGAGCAAATCAGCTTTTACACGTGGTGTGGCAGAGGCTGTTAAGGCTATGGTAGGGGTGTTAGGCAGTATTTCCTTGACTTTATGAATATTCAGGTAGGATGGTCGAAAATCAAAACCCCATTGCGAAATACAGTGTGCTTCGTCAATAGCAATCAGTGAAATATCTGCATTGCCCAGGTATTCGAGAAACAGTGGATTCGATAATCTTTCAGGAGCAAGGAAGGCGAACTTGTATTTTCCATACCTGAGGTTTCTGAATGCTTCATCGAGTTTTCGGATCGAATAAGAGCCTTTGAAGTGGTAGCTTTTAATTCCTCGATGGACTAATCCATTGTGTTGGTCATCCATCAATGCAACAAGGGGAGATATTACGACGGTAGTTCCTGGGTAGATGATTCCAGGTATTTGGTAACAGATAGATTTACCACCTCCCGTTGGCAAGAGTCCAATGGTATCATTTCCAGTCAGTATCGAGGTAATGATTTCTCCTTGTAATCCTCGGAAATCATCGTAGCCCCAATACTTTTTTAATACCGCCCTTGCTTTTTCTATCATAGCCTATCTAAAATGAAGGCAACGCGCTCTTTTACAGGGATTTTGGGTACTACTACGAGTTCATAGCCTAATTCTTCGTAAGCATCTACAATAAACTTCTCTACCTCCATACAGTCTTCGAGCGTTTCCATACGTTCGCTATCCAATGCGTGTATTTCGGGCCATACTGGCAGCAAGAAGACCTTGTCAAAGCGACGTTCATTCATGTCCTTAACCCAACGATCCAATGGTGCAACATTGCCTTTTAAAAGGTAGGCATACGAATCGAGAACAGTACGGTCGTAAAAACTTTTAGTTCCCAACACAGCGTTATCGTATTGCTCATTCCTCAAGTTCCAGACCACATCGGTGAAGCCCATTAGGTCTTTCCAAGGAAGTATATCACTGCCTTTTTCCAAGCTGTCGCTGATAATTTCACGTGCCTGCTCATGAAAAACTTGGTGCCCGAGCTCTTCTAATGCTTGACTTACAGTGGTTTTTCCTGTTGCGGGTGCACCAGTTAATACAATTCTCGTCGTTTTCAATGGGTATGAGATATCTTCGTAGAAGAACAAAAATACTTTTAATGGGCCGATTCCTATACCTATTTCTCTTAGTTATTATGATGAGCTTTTCCACAAGTGGACAAAGCAAATCGGCCATCGCGCAATTTCAAAAAGCTAAAGAGGCTTTTAAGCAAAATGATGCAGATAAGGGTTGGGTACATTTAGAAAAAGCCATCAAGAAAGGCGGTAATACCTATTACCAACCTTTGATTTTTGCTGGTGATCGCCGGTTTAAAGAAGGTGATATTTTCCAGGCAATAGAGTACTATGATAAAGCGCTCCAAATTCAAGAGCTTTCTAGCATCCATTTGAAGAAGAGTATTGTTTACAAGTATGCTGGCGAATTTGATCTAGCCATTGATTCTTATCAACTATACATGAAGAATGCTCGGATGTCGAAGGAACGATTTCGGGCTTCAGAATTGGCACTAGAAAACCTGAAATTCACCAAAAGGAAGTATGAAGAATACATGGCATTAGGTGCCCCTTTAGAAGTGGTAAAGCTTGTTTTTAGCGATGAAAAAATGGAGTATGCTCCTTCACCTACAGGAGACGATAGGAAGTTGTTGTTTACTGCACGCATGGTGCAAAACGGTGCACCGACGGACGAAAACCTATTCGTTGCCGAGCGCTTAGGTGCAGGCTGGGAGAGTAGGTCGAAACCTGTTTTAGGGCGCGTAAACACTCGTGTGAACGAAGGTGCTTCAAGCATAAGTGCGGATGGAGAGTACATGGTATTCACGGCCTGTAACAGACCAGACGGTGTAGGGAAATGTGATTTGTACTACAGCTATTTTGACCCAGTGAAAGGTTGGGGGTTCCCGGAATTACTCCCAGGGAAAATAAATACTAAACGTTGGGAGAGCCAGCCAACCTTGGGACCGGATGGCACAACCCTTTATTTTGTTCGAGGCTCTAACAATCAAGCAGATGACCTAGACATTATGGTAGCTTACAAGGATGATGAAGGGAATTGGTCTACGGTAGAGAAGCTCCCTTCTGAGGTGAATTCATCGGGTCGTGAGCGCAGTCCATTCATACACTTTGACGGAACAACATTATACTTCGTTTCGGAACGAAGTCCTTCGATTGGCGGTTCCGATTTCTTTATGGTCAAAAGACTTTCGGATTCTACCTGGTCAGCACCAGAAAACTTAGGTTTTCCGTTGAATAGTTTTGGAGATGAATTCTCTTTAGTGGTTAATGCAGCTGGTACTCATGGTTACCTCAGTTCCAATAGAGGGAAGGATATTATTCCTAATCTGGATGCCATGGCTGAGATGGACTTGTATGAATTCGTCCTCCCTGAAAAAATGAAACCTGAGCAGCGACTCTTTAAGGATTTTGTGGTGGTACATTCCGTCACTCAAACTCCATTAGGTCTAGCCAATGTGAAAATTAAAAGTTTAGATGAAAAAGAGGTTTATGCGGGAACAAGTTCAAAAAACACTGGCTTAGTAAGGGCCATGCACGACGGGGCAAATGATTTACGCATAAGTGCTTATAAAAAAGGGTTCTTACCATATTCAGCAGTAGTCTCTAAAGATGACTTGATGGATGCTACTACGATTTATGAATTGCCTCTAACTCCGCTGAAATCAGCAGATTCATTTGTGTTAAGAAACCTTTTGTTTGATACTGATAAGAGCGAATTGCTTGCGGCCGGTGAGCAAGAATTAAGACTATTGAAGAAACTTCTAATAGATAATCCTAGTCTTAATGCGACTATTG
>JACESW010000030.1 GCA_013911625.1 Cryomorphaceae bacterium
GCCCGAAAGTGTGCGTAATGCCATTTTGAGGTCTAGGGCGCTGACGAAAGGAGAATCGGCCCCGCAGAAGAAGGAAACTCCCAATTCGAAACCCGCGAAGACTGAGCAAAAGTCTGAAAATCAAGCGCCACTTGTTGCAGAGACTAAGGCGAAAGCGCAGCCGAAAAAGGAAACGGAGGCACCTGTAAGTAAAGTGGAGAAGCCGGTGAACAAAGTGGCTCCTAAAGCGGAGAAGCTGCCAGTAAAAGAGTCTACACCAGAAAAAGTGAGTCCTCCTGCTGTTAAAGAGGACGCTGTGAAAGCGGATGAGGACATTCGCGTAATGCCGTTTAGCGAAAAAGCTTCATTCTTGGAATGGCTGAATGCCGATCATAGCGTACCAGTAACCACCATCGACAACAAGCAAGGGTTTGCCAGCATTGAGGTTGTTCCTGACCAAGGTGGTTCACAAGATCAGGGCAACGAAATACGCAAAATCATTCAGGAGCTCCCGAAATTTGAAGTGGAGTCTTCCAACGGTAGAATCAACGTATTTACGCTTGAAGCAGATGCCGAAGGAAAGTTTGTAACGGAAACATTAGCAGAGATTTACTTCGGACAGCGTTTATTTGACAAGGCGATCAAAGCCTACGAGATTTTAAGTTTGAAATACCCGGAAAAAAGTAGTTTCTTTGCCGACCGAATAAGAGCAATTAAGAAAGAAAAGAACTCATGACAGCACTATTCTCTATCCTTATCGTAGTTATCTCAGTACTACTTGTTTTGGTGATTCTCGTACAGAATCCTAAAGGCGGTGGTTTGAGCTCAGCTTTTGGTGGCGACAGCCCTCAGATGTTGGGTGGTGTTAAAAAGACAACAGATTTCCTAGACAAAGCGACTTGGGGTTTGGTTATTGGTCTTTTTGTTTTGGTGATCGCTATGAACATGAGCGGTGGTGAGGCAGTAGAGGAAGAGGATACCTTGTTGCGTGATCAAGTAGAGAACGCTGTTCCTTTCCAACCTGCAGTTCCTGCACCAGCTGCAGATGCACCAGTAGAGAACATGCCAGTAGAAGGTATGCCTGAGAGTGTTGAAGAATAAGAAGTTCTAAGAAATAGTTGAGCCCGAATGGTCCTGCCGTTCGGGCTTTTTTTATCTTCCAAAACTGACAATTCTTCGTTTAGTAGGGTCGGGTTTGGTGTCAGAGTGGCACTAAAACTGAATTGGCACAAAATTTCGAGTAGGAAGAGCGACAAACATTAAAAACTCAAATCATGGCAGATTTAAACATTCGTCCGTTAGCTGACCGAGTAATCATTGAACCGGCAGCTGCTGAAACAAAGACAGCTTCGGGAATTATTATTCCTGATACTGCACAAGAAAAACCTCAGAGAGGTACTGTTGTGGCTGTAGGCCCAGGTAAAAAAGACGAGCCTATGACGGTGAGCGTCGGCGATGCGGTATTGTACGGCAAGTACAGCGGTACCGAATTCAAGTATGAAGGCGGTGATTACCTCATCATGCGTGAAGCGGATATTATGGCAATTGTTTAATCCTAACTGATAAAAAAGAATAGACATGGCAAAAGAAATTTCATTTGACGTAGATGCAAGAAACAGCCTCAAAGCAGGTGTTGATGCATTGGCAAACGCTGTGAAGGTAACGTTGGGTCCTAAAGGGCGTAATGTGATCATCGAAAAGGCATTTGGTGCGCCACACGTAACCAAGGATGGTGTATCGGTAGCCAAAGAAATCGAGTTGGAAGACAAGCTTGAAAACTTGGGTGCTCAGATGGTGAAAGAAGTGGCTTCAAAAACTGCGGATATCGCTGGTGATGGTACAACTACCGCTACGGTATTGGCACAGGCTATCTACCACCACGGGTTGAAAAACGTGGCTGCAGGTGCGAATCCAATGGACCTAAAGCGCGGTATTGAAAAGGCCGTGAATGAATTGGTTAGTGAGTTGAAAAGCTTGAGCCAAGAAGTAGGCGACGATAATAGTAAGATTGAGCAAGTTGCTTCAGTTTCTGCGAATAATGACAACTCTATTGGGTCTTTGATCGCAGAGGCTATGGCGAAAGTGAAGAACGAAGGTGTAATTACTGTAGAAGAAGCGAAGGGTACCGAAACGTACGTTGATGTAGTGGAAGGTATGCAGTTCGATCGCGGCTATTTGAGCCCGTACTTCACGACTAATACTGAGAAGATGGTTGCGGAGCTAGAGAATCCATACATCTTGATCTACGACAAGAAGGTGAGCTCTATGAAAGAGTTGTTGCCAATTCTTGAGCCTGCGGCTCAAAGTGGTCGCCCACTGCTCATCATCGCTGAAGATGTAGACGGCGAAGCGCTTGCTACATTGGTAGTAAACCGCATCCGTGGCTCGCTCAAAATTGCTGCAGTGAAGGCGCCAGGCTTTGGCGACCGTCGCAAGGCAATGCTAGAAGATATCGCTATCCTAACCGGTGGTCAGGTAGTGAGCGAAGAGCGCGGAATGACCCTGGAAGGTGCTACCCTAGATATGTTGGGTACGGCCGAGAAAGTGACCATTGACAAAGACAACACAACTATCGTCAATGGTGCAGGAGAGGGAGAAGCGATCGCAGCACGCGTTGCTCAAATCAAAGCACAAATTGAAAACACAACATCAGATTACGACCGCGAGAAGTTGCAAGAGCGCTTGGCTAAACTAGCAGGTGGTGTGGCTGTACTTTATGTAGGAGCGGCTTCTGAGGTTGAGATGAAAGAAAAGAAAGACCGTGTAGACGATGCACTGGCAGCGACTAAAGCGGCAGTTGAAGAAGGTTTTGTTCCTGGAGGTGGTGTAGCGCTCGTTCGTGTAAGCTCTGTTTTGGAAAGCTTACAGGGCGAAAACGAAGACCAAACTACTGGTATTCAGATTGTAGCAAAAGCTATCGAAGAGCCACTTCGTCAGATTGTACACAACGCAGGTCTTGAAGGTTCTGTAGTAGTGAGCAAGGTGAAAGAAGGTAAGGATGACTTCGGATTCAACGCGAAGACAGATACCTATGAGAGCATGTACGAGGCGGGTGTTATTGACCCAACTAAAGTGACTCGTGTAGCCCTCGAAAATGCTGCTTCTGTAGCAGGTCTATTGTTGACCACGGAAGCGACCATCACTGAGATTCCTAAGGATGAACCAGCAATGCCTGCTCCAGGAATGGGCGGCGGAATGGGAATGATGTAATTCTCAGTATTTAGCTAGAAATAGAAAGCCACCCTTTTTGAGGGTGGCTTTTTTCATTTGGTAAAGGCTTCTAAATACTTCGCGATGTACTGTTCGCGGTGCTTGTACTTGTATTGCATCACGTATCGTGGATGCTCCAGGGGTACGAGCTCAGGAGTGAAGTTGTATTCCTTGTTGAGCTTCTGCAGGAACTTTAGATTCTTCCCGGTACCAAAAACAATGATGCGTTCATTTTTCCCGGCCAATTCAATCTGCTTCTTAATCTGCTTGAGCAAATACGGTGCTAATGCATTGGAAAAGCTGGCGCGGTCGTAGTAATTGAAATTGACCCAATTGCCGTTTTTATTGACCACAAATCCGAGTGGGCAAACAGATCCAATGAAAAACTCATTGTAAAACTTCTCAGGACCTCCGAAGGCGTTAATGGCCTCATATACGAAGACCGAACTAGGCTCGTGTGTTGAAAAGCTTTCAAATGGAATGCCGCATTGGATCAATCGCTTCGTATCGGTAAAAGGAATGCCTGTGGCGCCGGCGCCGAGGCGACCTGGATTGATGCCTAGGATGAGGTTACGGGGAGTGTCGTCGCTGTAAAATTTATGGTAGAACGCGCTTAGTGCTCGCTCTTGCTCAGGGCTTGCCCCCTCGAAAGGATTGAGTACTTCTAGATCTGCATCGAGGTATTTACGGTCGAAATCGAGTGCACTGTAAAAGGCCAATATCTGATCGGCCTTGGTCATTTCTTGTTCAGCTGATTCATGGTGGTATTTATCCCTGCTAATGCGAAGCTTTGGCACATCTTGACGGCATGTTCTATAAGTGCAGGGAGGTCTAGCGCCTCGTCCTTGTTCCATTCGCCGAGTACATAGTCTACCTGACGTCCTTTGGGAAAGTCGTCGCCTATACCGAATTTAAGTCTGGGGTAATCGTTGCGACCAAGTTTGGCTTGAATGTCTTTTAGGCCGTTGTGTCCGGCATCTGACCCTTTGCCCTTCATCCGAAGTGAACCGAATGGGATTGCGAGATCGTCTACGACAACCAGTACATGCTCTATGGGGATTTTTTCCTCCTGCATCCAATAGCGCACAGCATTGCCGCTAAGGTTCATGAAGGTGGTAGGCTTGATGAGCCTGAAGATTCTGCCTTTGATTCTAGCCTCTGCAGTCATTGCATAACGCCCAGGTTCAAAAACAACATTGGACGCCTTCGCAAAGGCGTCCAATGTCAAAAAACCAATATTATGACGGGTATTTTCATACTCGGCTCCGGGATTACCCAAACCGACAATGAGGAACTTCTTCATACCCGTTAAGGTACAATTTATTCAGCAGCAGCTGCTTCAGCTGGAGCTTCAGCACCTTCAGCGCCTTCTTCATCCTCGTCTTCGTCCTCGTCAACGGCACCACGTGCTTTCTTAACGGTAACAATAACTGCAGTATCTGCGTTAAGGATTTCAAACCCTTCTGAAGGGACATCGCTTACACGGATTGACTTACCAATTCTTAGATCGGCAATGTTCAATTCTATGTTCTCGGGGAACTGACCTGGCACCGCGCGAACTGAAAGCTGACGCAAAATCGTCTTAAGCTTACCACCGTTCAATACACCACGTGCTTGACCGTGAAGAACTACTGGGATGTTCATAGTTACTGCCTTTCCATCTACCAACTGAATGAAGTCGATGTGCATCAACTGATCAGTTACAGGGTGGAATTGGATGTCTTGGATCACTGCTTCTACAGTAGTATCTCCCACTGTGATTTTTGCAGTCTTAGCTTCCGCAGTGTATACAAGTCCTCTAAATGCTAGAGTAGGCGCAGAAAAGTGAATAGGCGCTTCACCACCATATACAACACACGGTACGTTTCCTGCTTTACGCTCTGCTTTTGCGAATTTCGAACCAATCTCGGTTCTTACATTTCCTTGAATTTCAACAGACTTCATCTAATCTTGTTTATTCGGGTATTACATTATGAAGTGTCCTGAAATACTCTCATGGTGGTGAACTTTTTTCATCACCTGAGCGAACATTTCAGCAACTGAGATCACTCGGATCTTCGGGTTTTCTTGTGTTTGTGGAATAGTATCGGTTATGACCAATTCTTCCAATGCGCTATTTGTAATTCTCTCGTGAGCTGGCCCGCTGAGTACGCCGTGCGTGCAGTAAGCGCGAACTGTTTTAGCACCCTTTTCTTTCAACATTTCTGCCGCTTTGCAGAGAGTACCGCCAGTATCAACCATATCGTCAACAAGGATGACATTCTTGCCGTCCACATCTCCAATAACGGTCATTTTATCAATTACGTTTGCTTTCTTACGTTCCTTGTAACAGATGACCACATCGGCCTCAAGTTTAGAACCGTAAGCATGCGCACGCTTAGCACCTCCCATATCTGGAGAGGCAATACAAAGGTTGTTCAACTTCATTTCTTCGATATCTTCGATGAAAAGTGCTGAAGAGAACAAATGATCAACTGGAACTTCAAAGAAACCCTGAATCTGATCAGCATGAAGGTCCATGGTCATAACACGAGTCGCGCCTGCTGCCATTAGCATTTTAGCCACTAGCTTCGCGCCTATTGGAACTCTTGGCTTGTCCTTTCTGTCCTGACGGGCAAGGCCGAAGTAAGGTATCACCGCTGTAATGTGTTTTGCTGAAGCGCGTTTAGCGGCATCACACAACATCAAAAGCTCCATCAAATTATCTGCGGGAGGATTGGTGCTCTGAATTAAAAATACACGTCCACCACGCACTGTTTCCTCGAATGAAGGACAAAACTCTCCATCACTAAATTCGGTGATTTTAACATTCCCCATAGGAATACCGTACTGTCCCGCAATTTTCTTAGCGAGATTCATCGTATGTCGACCGGCAAATATTTTTGCTTCAGGTAGCATCTGTACTGTGTGTCAGTGTTATTAACGCAATTCACGCACCTCCGAAGAGGGGTGCAAATGTAAGTAAAAGAACATTAAAAATTACCCTAAAAAACTAGTGGATTCAATTTCTTAGAGAAAATGTTAGGAGAATTCGAAAAGCCCCTTATTTTTGCCCTCCAATTCCACGGAAGCCTAGGTGGCGGAATTGGTAGACGCGCTGGATTCAAAATCCAGTTCCTTCGGGAGTGCGGGTTCGATTCCCGCCCTAGGTACTAAAGCCTCGTTCTTTTCAGAATGAGGCTTTTTTGAGCTCCGGTTAATGAAGCGTTTTACTTTTCGATCAAGAGATATTCTTTGTTTCCGCATTTAAAAGAGATTGCACTGCCTGCACCAAAGAACTTCACCTTAGTGTTTTCGAAATACTCATCTCCATAACGTTTACAAATCGATTTCATAAGAATTTGAATTTCTCTATCGGGTATAATAAAATCAAATTCAGTAGAGACCATATAATCTGGTAGCTCGAATTGCAGAAGAATTTCATCTTCGGTAAAAACCATTCTTGCCTCACCAATCAAAGTTCTTTCTGCCACCTCAGTTTTAACTTGATAAGCATCATAGACGATCTCTTCATCTGTCAACTCTATGACATCAAATTGCCTGGCTTCAAAAGTCGAGTCTGCAAAGTTTTGAATGCTTGCGTTTCCACCGAATACTGAAGTGAATGGAATTATAAAAGGCAGAATGAGAGAAAATCGTTTCATTTGATTGGTTTTGACAAAAGTGGAACTTGTATATTTCTTTAGGGTATTCTTTAAATTATATATAATTTAAGTAATTGTAAAACAGCGGTTTACGAGTATTTTTATAGAAGGTAGCTACATAGGTTTTATTTATTGTTTCATTTTGACTCAATTCGAATATTTAAGGTAGACTTAACAGGGACAGAGAATGGTTGGTCTTGGATAAACTACTATTCTCAAATAAGCTTAGTTAGATTCCGCGGCAAGGTTATATTTGGAACATGGTTCAAACGGATAAGCAAAAGAAATACGATAAGGCATACCTCAGGATGGCATTAGAATGGGCGCAACTCAGTCATTGCCAGCGCAAAAAAGTGGGGGCGCTCATTGTGAAGAATCGAATGATTATTTCAGACGGTTTCAATGGAACGCCTACTGGATTTGAAAATCCATGCGAGGACGAGGAGAACTATACCAAATGGTATGTGTTACATGCTGAGGCGAATGCGATTACCAAAGTGGCCAGCAGTACTGCCAGTGCACGCGGCGCTACATTGTACATCACCATGAGTCCATGTAAGGAGTGCAGTAAATTGATACATCAAGTAGGAATCAAAAAGCTCATTTACATCAATGAATACAAAGACCGCAGCGGCTTAGACTTTTTGATAAAGGCAGGGGTCGAAGTGGTTCAAATGGACATCGATTGAAACGAGAAAACGTCATTTTATGGGTAGCTTTCTTTCTGCTCTTCGGGGTATGGATTGGAAGCAAATTTGGTGAAGCTCCTCCGGCTGGGGACAAGATGAGCCAATTCTTTGATTACCTGAAAGAGGAATATGTGGAAGAATTGGATATGGATTCTCTTCGGGCGGAAGCTATGGATCATATTTTGTCTTCTTTGGATCCTCACAGTACGTACATCCCTTTAGATGAAGGCGCAGCTATGGCTGAGCGTATGCAAGGTGGCTTTTCTGGTATAGGTGTTGAATTCGCAATTAAAAAAGATACCCTCGTTTTCGTTCATGTTATGACGCCTGGGCCCGCGGATGCTGCCGGTATTCTATCGGGCGATCGTATCTATGCTATAGATAAGGACACTATTGTAGGAGAGTCATTAACCAACGATATTGTTACATCGAAAATAAAAGGACGTCGGGGGACTTCGGTATCGCTCGAGGTCATTCGAGGAAAAGAACAACTGTCCTTCGAGGTACAAAGAGATTTAGTGCCCATTGAGAGTGTACTCCATTTACCGGTTGAGGATGGAATAGGCTACCTCAAAATAGATCGATTCGCTGAGACTACTCACGACGAATTTGTGGCACATTTGGATTACCTCATTGCGACAGGAATGGAAGAATTAATTATTGACCTTCGAGACAATCCCGGCGGATACTTGCACGAATCTGTTGCCATGGCAGATGAGTTCTTGGTAGATAATAAGAACATTGTAACGACAAAATACAAGGACGGTTCGATGAATACGTCCATGGCAAAATCCGGGAATAGATTCGAAGAATTACCGGTACATATTCTCATCAACGAAAATTCAGCCAGTGCCTCAGAGGTATTTACCGGTGCACTTCAAGACCACGACCGAGCGACTATATACGGCCGAACTTCTTTCGGCAAAGGTTTAGTTCAAGAGGATAAAGTACTTGCGGACGGTTCAAAAGTGCGCTTGACCGTAGCCTACTATTATACGCCAAGCGGCAGATCCATTCAGAAACCGTATCGTGAAGGCCAAGTGGTTAACGAAGGTGTTTTTATAAGTGATACAGGTCGCGTACTCTATTCCCAAGGGGGTATTGAACCGGATGTCGAAATCACCAACGATAGTGCTTCCTACTTTTGGACATTTTCTTACGGGACCATTGATGCCTTCGGGTTTGACTATGCCGATTCTCGACGAGGTAATTTCAAAGACTTGAACTTTTCAAATTTTTACAGCGATTTTACAATTACTGAAGACATCCTCAGTTCGTTTTTAGAGTTCGGCGGTTATGGTATCGAACTCGAAGATCTCGGTGCTTTTGACCGTAAAGAATTGTATTTATTACTAAAGGCTGGTATTGCTAGAAATCTATGGGGTTTCGATGCTTACAGGAAAGTTTTGCTAAAGGACGATGCGTCCATTGTTGAAATAAGGTCTAGAATACTAGAGTAATACAGCTAGCTAAAAAAGAACCCCCGAGCGCATCGCGCTCGGGGGTTTTTCTTTTTCTAAGAGGTAAATCTTAGTGCTCGTGACCTTCGTGGTCTTCGTGCATTTCTTCAGCTGCTGCTTCTTCCATAGTAGAATCAGCTTCTTCAGCTGCAGTAGAGTCTGCTGCTTCTTCCATTGCAGGAGCCTCTTCAGCTACCTCTTCCATTGCTGGCTCTTCTGCCGGCGCTTCTTCAGCTGGTGCAGCACAAGCTACCATAGCTAGTGCAACTACTGCTGAAGCAAAAATGTTGAACTTTTTCATCTCGCGAATGATTTTTTAATTGTAGGAACCAATATATGTGAAAATCAAAGCCTTATTATTGATTTTTCATTAAAGTTTTCCCAATTGCTCGTTAAGGGACACTTTTTTATTCGTTAATGCTTTCAATTCATCCATAGAAATTCGGATTTGTTCCATGGTATCGCGGAATCGAACTGTAACGGTGTTATCCTCAAGACTTTGGTGGTCAACGGTCACACACAAAGGGGTGCCAATGGCATCCTGACGGCGGTAACGCTTTCCAATAGCATCCTTCTCGTCGTACTGGACCATGTGGTCAAACTTCAGTAGGTTGACAACTTCTCGAGCTTTCTCAGGCAATCCATCTTTTTTCAAAAGAGGAAGCACGGCCACTTTATATGGCGCCAAAAAGGCAGGTACGTTCAATACAGTGCGCTGACTTCCGTCTTCGAGAGTTTCAGTGATGAGACTCTGGGAAAGTACGGCAAGGAACATTCGGTCGAGACCGATCGAGGTTTCAACTACATACGGCACGTAGTTTTCGCCTATTTCCGGGTCAAAATACTGTAGCTTCTTCCCACTGAATTCTTCGTGTTGTTTCAAATCGAAATCTGTACGCGAGTGTATTCCTTCAAGCTCTTTGAATCCGAACGGGAAGTTGAATTCGATATCTGCTGCAGCATTTGCATAGTGCGCCAACTTCTCGTGGTCGTGGAAGCGGTAGTTGCTATCGTCGAAACCGAGGCTCTTGTGC
>JACESW010000031.1 GCA_013911625.1 Cryomorphaceae bacterium
TTGCAATCCCTTTACCTCAATGGCGAAAGCGCGACCGAAATAAGAGAAGGCGTCGTGGGCCGTTACCATAGCTCTATTAGAATCGGGAACGTCCATAAGTGCTGCGGCAAAGTCTGCATGTGCCCCGCGAAGTTCTTCGGCGTAGCGCTCTGTATTAGCAATAATTTCGTCGCTATGGTCCGGGTATTGAAGGGCCAGGAATCCGCCCAATCCCTCGACGCAGCGGGCCCAAAGGTTTAAATCAAACCAGATGTGCGGATCGTGCACGTTGGGGCCCACTTCAATCAGGTCATTTTGCCTCAACGCACTGCTCATAGCATATACAGGTTTACTGCGGCCTACTTTTTCCAAGATATCTGTCATTTTTCCCTCCAAATGCAAACCGTTGTGAAGGACTATTCTCGCGCTATTGAGCTTAGCCACATCGCTCTCCACAGGCTTGTAAGAATGCGGGTCAATATTGCTCTGCATAAGTGCAGTTACCGTTATTTCTTCAGGTAAAATCTGACGTGCCGCATCGGCCATTACTGAAGTGGTGGCAAGAACCTGAACAGGAGCTTCCTGACGGCAAGAAGAAAGCACAGTGACTGCTAATAACAGGGCAATTAATCTTTTCATAAGGCGATCGCGTAAATATTAGAGGACATGCTGTGACTCAACCAAAACAGCGAATCGTCTGTAGCCTTAAGCTGGATGCTTGAATCGAAATTTGAAATGGAAATCAAGGTAAATTCCTTACCTAAACTAATATTAAGCTGGTCAAGCTGATTGAAGAAATCGGTTCCAGCGTCTTCCACTCGAACAATACGAAGTCGACTGCTTTCGGAAAACTGCTGAAGCGGCTTGCCCATCGTTGGGGGTATGGCGCCATCTGCCTGAGGTATCGGGTCGCCGTGTGGGTCGTGAATAGGAGAGCCCAAATACGTAGCCAATTTTTCCACTAATTCCCGGCTTTGAATATGCTCTAACTGCTCCGCTAAAGGGTGCACTTCTTCCCAGCCAAAGCCCAATTTCTCGACCAAAAAGGTTTCCCACAAACGGTGCTTTCTCAAGATGTGCTTGGCCAGGGCCAGTCCATCCGAAGTAAGCTTTACGCCTTTGTACGGAATAACCTCCGCCAGACCCTTGGCAGCCAATCGCTTTACAGCCTGCGTGGCAGAGGGACCCTTTGCTCCAACGCGCTGCGCTAACGCGCCATTCGATACCGCTTCTCCGCCGCCTAAATGATACAAGGCTTTGATGTAATTTTCTTCGCTTTCTGAGTGAGTTTTCACTTTGGCTATAAATAGTTTTAGGCAAAACTAAACCTTTGTGTTCACATGCACAACAAGCCATTAAGGATATCTTGAAAGAAGAATGTACCTTGCACTTTGTGAAGCAGAACACTTACTTTATTTCCGATCTACACCTCGGTGCACCATCCCTCGAGCAAAGCCAGCAGCGCGAACGGAAAGTCGTAGATTTTTTAAAGTCTATTCAAGACGATTGTGCGACGCTTTACATCGTTGGCGACCTCTTCGATTATTGGTTTGAGTACAAAAAAGTTGTTCCGCGCGGTCACACTCGCTTGCTAGGCACTCTGGCAACTATGGCCGACGCTGGCATGCAGCTTCATATTTTCACAGGCAACCACGACCTTTGGATGACCGATTACCTTGGACAAGAGTTGGGTGCCACGATCCATCACCAGCCCTTAAAGATTCAATTAGGTACGGGCCAATTTTACATTGCACACGGCGACGGCCTTGGGCCCGGCGATCTGAAATACAAGATGATTAAACGCATCTTCACCAACCGGATTTGTCAGTGGTTGTACCGACGACTCCATCCAAATTTCGGTGTGGGATTCGCTGCTAGGATGTCGCGCACCTCACGAAATTCTCAAAGTGACGACGATCATGCCTTCCTAGGAGACAAAGAGCGCCAGCTCCAACACAGCCTATCAGTTCTTGAAAATGAAAACATCGACTTTTTCATCTACGGACACCGACACCACCTCAAAGATTTACCGCTCACTCACGAGCGAAAGGATGGCACTAAAATTGAAGCTAGATACGTTGTATTGGGCGATTGGATCACTTTAGATTCATTTGCTAAATGGGACGGAACCACCTTCACAACTTCAACCTACTCCCCTGAACAATGAAAAAACTATTTCTTCTTGCAGCCCTCACGATAGGTTTGTCAGCGAGTGCTCAAGACTACAAAGGACATTACGGCATCGGACTTGCAGTAGGCGAGCCAAGCGGTTTTAGCATCAAGAAATTCAACAATTCGAGCGAAGCTTTCCAATACACCGTTGGCTACAGCACCGGGCAAAACTCAGGCATCAACCTTGGCGTTGATTTTCTACTACACAACTACGACTACATCAGTGCAGAGCGCGGATCTATTCCATTGTATTACGGACTAGGCGTCCACGTAAAGAGCTACGAAAACGAGAACCAAATCTATGCACGCGCGCCACTCGGTATCGCCTATGAACTCCACGATTTACCGTTGGATATTTTCTTTGAATTCTCTCCAGGACTCGCTGTCGTTCCAACCCCAAGCTTGGTCATGAACTTCGGTATCGGTGGACGATTCTACTTTGATATTAAGCGCGCTGTGGAAAAGCTCGATGAAGCTATTTAATCACAATACAACCAAATAAAAAAGCCCGAGCTCACGCTCGGGCTTTTTTGATTTAAAATCGGCTTTGCGAATTACTTCGCTGCAGCATATTTCTCAGCAACTGCATCCCAGTTCACAACATTCCAAAATGCTGCGATGTAGTCTGGACGACGGTTCTGGTAGTTCAAGTAGTACGCGTGCTCCCACACGTCCAAGCCCATGATTGGGTGACCGCCACAGCCTACGCCTGGCATCAACGTATTGTCCTGGTTTGCAGAAGAACAAACTTCCAACTTACCGTCTTTAACACACAACCAAGCCCAACCTGATCCGAAACGAGTCGCAGCAGCAGCATTGAATTTTTCCTTCAAGCCGTCCAACGAGCCAAATGCTTCGTCAATAGCCGCTGCCAAATCGCCTGTTGGAGCGCCGCCGCCGTTTGGAGAAAGTACTTCCCAGAACAAGCAGTGGTTGTAGTAACCGCCGCCATTATTGCGGATAGCTGCATTGTCCGAATGATCTGCAAGCAACTCTTCGATAGACTTGCCTTCCATATCTGTTCCTTCAACAGCTGCGTTGAGCTTTGAAGTGTATCCCGCGTGGTGTTTCCCGTGGTGGATTTCCATGGTACGTGCATCAAAGTGCGGCTCTAGCGCATCGTGTGCGTACCCCAATTGTGGTAATTCAAATGCCATAATGAGTAGGGTTTTTGTAGTTATTTACGGCTAAGTTAACGCAAAATCGGCCCATCTGTTTTAACTTACGATTATATCCGCATATCCAATTCCTATGAGCTCCACTTCAAGCGCATCACCGCTTACTGCAAAAGCACCGTTTCTGGTGCTCGATGCGTCCGCAGGGTCGGGAAAAACATACAGCCTCGTTCAACACATATTGATGAATGCGCTGCGCCCCGCAAACATGCCAGGGGCCTATCAAAAAATCCTTGCAATCACCTTCACCAACAATGCCGCGGATGAAATGAAGGCGCGATTATTAAAACAGCTTTTAGAATTTAGCAATGAGAAGTCGCCCGCCAAGAATGCGTTCTTTAAACCCATTTGGGAAGCGCTCGATTTATCGCCTGAAGAACTTCAAATTCGCGCGTCAGCGGGAGCTAAACACATGCTCCACAATTACTCTACGCTGCACGTAGGTACCATTGATCAGTTCACACACCGATTGGTTCGCACCTTTACACGAGACTTAGAACTAGACGACAATTTTGAGGTTCGGCTAGACCTCGATGCAATGATAACCGAAGCCCTCGACGCGCTCTACAGCTCCCTTGGAGAACAGCACGAACTTCGTGAAGCGCTTGTAGCTTTGGTTCGTGACAGGATGAATCGAGACAAGAACCACAATCCAGATTATGACCTTAAAAAGGAAGGGAAAAACAGTTTTAACGAAGATCATTGGCAGTACTTAGAAAAGCTTCCTGAGCCCAAACGCTTGATTGAAATTCAACGAGAATTGAATGCTAAAATTTCAACCATTTGTGAAACCGGTCAAAACCTTTCAGATGAAGCACAAAAAATCCTCAAAGATGAGGGGATAGAGGAAACTTTAGTACATAAGAAAAATGTCAAGAGTCAAATTCTCACCAAATGGCGCAAGCTGCATCTACATCCATTAGATGCCGGAAAGAATGTTTGGAAGTCATATGTGAAAGGGGGAAACCATGCGTGGGATGAATTTCTAGCAAAGGCAAAACGATTTGAAGACGAAAACCAACACGCTCTCATTCTGCTCAAGGAAGCTACTTCTAAACTGCAAAACTTGGCAGCGACTAAAGCATTATTGGAAAAGTTTGAGGAATTGCAAAAAAGCCAAAACACCATGCCGCTCAGTGCCTTCAATAAGCTTATTGCCGAGGAGCTCGAAAAAGAACCCGCGGCCTTCATCTATGCCCGACTCGGTGAAAAATATTGGCACTTCTACATCGATGAATTTCAAGACACCTCAGTCGTGCAGTTTAACAACTTGCACCCACTCATAGAGCATTCGTTGACCAAAGATGAACACAGCAACAGTGCCCTTATTGTCGGGGACGCCAAACAAAGCATTTACAGGTGGAGAGGAGGAAAGGCAGAGCAGTTCATGAAGTTGGTCGACAACGAGCACCTTATTAACCGTTTTGAAGGACATCCGGAAGGACACGAACTCTACGCTCGAGATACCCTGAGGCTCGAACGAAACTTCAGAACACATGGAGCCATTGTCAATTTCAACAATGCACTGTTTTCCTCACTCAATACAGATCTAGGGCTCGAGACACACAAAGAAGTGTATTCTAAAAAACGTGTCCATCAAACACCGAATAAAAACGAGGATCAGGGCGAAGTACGCGTTGACGTATTAGAGGCAGATAATGCAAACGAACTAAAAGAGATCGCTTGTGAAAAAACCGTTGAGCGCATAGAAGAACTCGCCAGTCGAGGTCACTCTTATTCGGACATTGCTATCCTCGTTCGAGGAAATGCTGACGGTAAAAGAATCGCTAACTTTTTAACTCAAAAAGGATACCCTGTTCTTAGCGCGGATAGCCTTGTGTTGAGCAATGCGCATGAAGGACGACTTATTCATGCCGCTTCTAAGCTCTACCTCAACCAGCTGGATAAAGAAGCCCGATTTGCCTTGGCACACACCCTAGTTCGTCAAGGAAAAATTCCTGCCGATAAAGGCTTTGCATTTGAAAGAGCTGTTGTCGATAAAGGGGTTGGTGCACTCATTTCAGAATACCCTCTGGCGGCACAACTACTGGCGCCTGCAGAAAGTCTATTCGATTTCGCTGTGAGAACATTTGATGTTTTTGGCTACCTCGATGGTGCCAATGCTATGGTGGATGCCTCTCTTGATCTCGTCTATGAATTCCAGAGCAGGGAGGGAACCTTTGCCACCCTGCCGGCATGGTGGGAAGAACAAGCAAAGAAAAAGAATGTAGAGGCGCCTGAAAGCACACCCTCTATAAAAGTGATGACTATTCACAAGAGTAAAGGCCTGGAATTCGAGCATGTAATTGTTCCATTTGACATCAACTTTAAACCAGACAGCTCCGAACAATGGTTGGACTTCCCGCTTCATGATGAGTTGGAAAAAATGCCCATTACATATAAAGACGATCACAAAGAACTCTTCGAAACGGAACAAATTCTGGAACTCGATACCAAAGACCGCTTTGACTGGATCAACATGGTCTATGTAGCGCTTACACGTCCCGTTTCAGGATTACACTTATTGCTCAAAGGTGGTGAAAAACCGGGGCATTTAGCAAAGGCGGTACTCGATCATTTGGCGCTGAGCTATGAAGCTCAATCGTGGAGTTGTGGTACCGTAGTAGCCCCTAGCACTAAGGAAGAGAGCATACCCGAAGCAATTGTGGCCGCAGCGCATACCACGATGAGCGCTCTCGAGGTTAAAATGGCATTGACCGCACCCGACAAATGGTATGAGGGGGGCGCTGATGCTCGGAAGTGGGGAACGGCCTTGCATAGACTTCTTCAATACCCAAAAGAGCTCCGTCAGCAAGGTCTTCAGCGGCTTTACAGAAGTGGAGAGTTTTCGAAACCCCTGCATGAAAGAGCGGCTTCAGCACTTGAACTAATGAACGCAAAGGAAGCGCTTCAAAGCCTAGAAAAAGAAGGAACTGTAGTTTACACCGAAAGAAGCATAATCAACGGTACCGAGACCCTACGACCTGACTTGATCATCGAATCGGAACAAAAGTTGATGGTTATTGATTATAAAACAGGGACCCCTAAAGAAAAGGACGAGGCTCAGCTCAAAGAATACATTGACCTGCTCTCAGCAAATTTCTCAGATGTAAACGGGGAACTCCTTTATATTTAAATTGTTACGCTGAAAACTATTGCCCATGCGCACTACTGTGCTTTTAAAATTATTGACCGCTTCGGGACTCATTTCACTCCTGCTATTGATACCGAGCTGTACGTCGGACAACATTGACGATAAATACGGTCCTGGTAGTGCTTGTGATACCGCGGCCGTGACCTTTAGCCAAGATATCAAGGCCATCATTGGACAGAACTGTGAAATGTGCCACAATGGAAACAGTGCAAGCGGCGGACTTAATCTTGCGGGTCACGAAAACATCCAAAACTCGGCGCTCAGTGGAACGCTAATGGATCGTGTGGAGCGGCCAATGAGCGACCCTCTATCTATGCCTCCGGCAGGGCCTCTAAGCGATTGCGATCAGAAAAAACTCATGGCCTGGATCAACCAAGGCGCGCCAAATAATTAATAGTATGAGAGCTCTCTTATCCTTCCTCGCCATTGTTTCTTGTCTTTCCCTAAGCGGGCAGCAGTATTTGACCAGGCAAGGTATATTGACCTTCGATGCCGGCTCTCCATTAGAAGATATTCGCGCAACAAGCAATAGTGCTACTGCTGTTTATGACGCGGCAGATGGAAAACTAGGTGTTCAAGTACTAATGACTTCATTCGAATTTAGAAGGGCTTTAATGCAAGAGCATTTCAACGAGAACTATGTCGAAAGCGAGGTATACCCAAAGGCGGTATTCAAAGGGGAATACAAGGACGGAAGAGCCATCGGCACATTAAATATTCACGGGGTTTCTAAGGAAGTTGATGTGCCTGCCACGTTAATAAAAGACGGTGATACTGTTCGTCTTAATGCTTCGTTTGCAGTTACCATAGAGGACTTCGGGGTTACTATTCCAAGGGCTGTCGCGAACAAAATTGACCCACAAGCAAAAATCACTCTAGATTGCACAATGCAAGTACGATAATGAAACCACTCTTAGTTCCTCTTTTATTCCTCTATTCTCTGGTTGCTCAAGCCCAAGAAAGCGATCTGTTCGATGTTTTTGAAGAAGACACGCAACGCGAGGTAGTTTACGCAACCTTTAAGGGTACACAACTGATTAACGCTTCTACTAATGAGACACCGGGTGAAGGGGTGCTGCAGTTTATGATGGCCCACCGCTTTGGCAGTTTCAATGACGACTACCTCTATAATTTCTTTGGTCTAGACAATGCACAGGTAAGGATGCAACTCGACTATGGTGTTACGGATCGATTAAACATTGGAATAGGGCGAAGCTCCTTTTTAAAGGTTGCAGACGGATTTGTTAAATACCAACTACTTCAACAACAACAGGGCACAAGGACCGTCCCTATAAGCATAACCTTACACAGCAGCACGAACTATCGGAATGCTCGCTATACCGACGGTATCGACCATGGCATGAGCGATAGATTCTCCTACATGCACCAAGCCATCATTGCGAGAAAATGGAACCGGAAACTAAGCACACTAGTGAGCCCTTCTGTAGTTCATTTCAATCTGGTACCCACTGCCCAAGATCCAAATACCACTGCGCACATTTCACTGGGCGCTCGGTATAAAATCTCAAATAGAATGGCCCTCACAGGGGAAAGCACACTTTTATCTAATCGTGAATTTAGCAGTGGTGAAAGATATACCACTCCTTTCGCCTTGGGTGTAGATATAGAAACAGGGGGGCATGTTTTCCAACTACACATTTCAAACACCCGTGCCATGAACGGCCCTTACTGGATGGCTAGAAATCCGTACAGCGCTAGTAACGGCGGGCTATTCCTAGGCTTTAACATCTCCAGGGTCTTTACTGTAAAAGAGTAAGGATTGGGCATAAAAAAACCCTGCCCGAAGACAGGGTTTAACCAAACCAATAAACCTAAGCTACTCTTAAGTTGATGTAAATCTAAGATGAATTCTTGAATTAACAATCATAAGTCGTTAAGAAAAAGTGTCCAAACAACACTTTTGTCTCTTTTGCAACAAAGTACGGTCGAACTAAAAAAGATCTTCAATGCCTATCTAAAGAGGTAATTGAGACTGAAAACCACAATTCACTGTTGAACTATTTTATCACACTGTTAAACAAAACCAGAATTGTAAAAAATACACTTGATGTTTTTAAGCATTAACTGTCTTATTATCAGGTTTTTATGTTTTTTCGCACCGCGATAAATTCAATTAAGTGTATTATGTACACTATTTAAAAAATCTTGTTATACTTGTAAACTAATCGTTAACACAAATAATAATGAATCAAAATCTACGTCGTGTATTGTCATCTACGACGCTTTGGTGCTCGATGCTTCTACTTGGATCACAGGTAGCTTATGCGCAGAGTGAAGGCGAAGGTGGTGACGATGCAATGTCTCAAGCAGACATGTTGTTTGAGCAACTTGAAGAAGTTGTTGTCATTGGTTACGGTACTCAGAAGAAGAAAGACCTTACGGGTTCTTCTGCTCAGGTAAGTGCCGAAGACTTCAACGGTGGTGTTGTAACATCACCTGAAATGTTGATCCAAGGTAAAGCTGCGGGTATCACAATTACTCCAACCAACGGTGAGCCGGGTGGTGGTGTGAGTGTACGTGTTCGTGGTGGTACTTCGATCTCATCTAGTAACGAGCCGCTTTATGTTATTGACGGTATGCCTATCCAGTCAGCGAACACGCTTCCTGGTGGTACTGGTCTAACTGGTGGTTCTCAGCGTAACCCGCTTTCTCGTTTGAACCCGAACGACATTGAGTCGATCACTGTTTTGAAGGACGCTTCTGCGACTGCCATCTACGGTGCACGTGGTGCGAACGGTGTTGTACTAATTACAACGAAGAAAGGTAAGGGCGGTAGCGCTATGGCTGTTGATTACAACTACCAAGTAAGTGCATCTACGCTTGCTAAGAAGTTGGATCTTTTGACTGCTGACGAATACCGTGCAGCTGTAAACCGTTTCGGTCTAGGTAACACTCTAGGCAACGCGGATACAGATTGGCAAGATGAAGTATTCCAGACTGGTGTTGCACAACAACACAACTTGTCTTTGTCTGGCGGTTCTGCGGAAGGCAACTACCGCTTGTCTCTTGGTTACTTAGACCAAGACGGTATCGTGATCAACTCAGGTACTGAGCGTTTCACTAGCCGTTTGTCGATGAACCAAAAAACTTTAGACGGTAAGTTGACGCTTTCTGGAAACATCAACGTTTCTCAGCAAGACGATAACCTTACTCCTTACCAGCAAACTGGTGGTTTCGAAGGTGGTCTTTTCACGAACGTGATGAAGATGAACCCTACGCTTCCTGTTTACGACGCCGACGGAAACTACACATTCGTTTCTAACTCTGTTCGTAACCCAGTTCAGGCTGCATTAGAAATTGACGATGTTGCTCGTACAACTGGTATCACAATGAACGGTACCGCTCGTCTAGATCTAGGCGATGTATTGGAAGGTCTTAGCGCTACTGCTAACACTGGTTACGATACATATAATACTCTTCGTAAAACATACCTACCTAAAGCTACTCCTTACGGTGTTGCTGATAACGGTATTGCTTCACAGAAGTACGGTCAAGTTTCTTCTCAAGTATT
>JACESW010000032.1 GCA_013911625.1 Cryomorphaceae bacterium
TTCGCGAAGATGTACGTGTCCACATCAATGCAGCAGAAACGGCTGAAATCATCTTTACACGAGGCATTACCGATAGCATCAATACCATAGCCTTTGGCATGGGAGCCCTCGTAGGGAAAGAGCAAAATATTGTGATTACAGCCGTAGAGCACCACAGCAATATTGTGCCTTGGCAAATGCTGTGTCAGCGCACAGGAGCAGAGCTTCGTCATTTGCCGATGAACCAGCATGGTGAGGTTGTTTTAGACGGTATTGAAGATATTATTGACGAGCATACCGCCATGGTTGCGTTCAATCACATCTCTAATGCACTCGGGACGATTAATCCCGTGGAGGCCATTTTGGAGCGTGCCCAGAAAGTGGGCGCTTGGACCTTGGTGGACGGTGCACAAAGTGGACCGCACGCAAAAGTAGATGTTCGTGCTTGGGACGTTGACTTCTTTACACTCAGCAGTCATAAAATGTACGGTCCAACAGGACTAGGCGTGCTTTACGGCAAACGTGAAAGACTAGAAGCCCTCCCTCCTTATCAAGGCGGTGGTGAAATGATTGCCACAGTGACTTTAGAGGAGAGCACCTATGCGGGACTGCCGCATAAATTTGAAGCGGGCACACCCCATATCGAAGGAATTATTGGCTTTGGGGCTGCGCTGAAGTATATCAATGAAGTAGGGATTGAAGCAATCGCAGCCCATGAGAAAGAACTGCTCGACTATGCGACGCAGGAGTGTTCACAGATTGAAGGGTTCAAGGTTATTGGTGATGCCAAGAATAAGGCAAGCGTGCTGAGCTTTGTCGTCGATGGAACGCACCCGTATGATTTGGGGGTTTTGTTAGATCAACAAGGTGTAGCTGTGCGTACTGGACAACATTGTACGCAACCCATCATGGACGCCTTCTGCATTGACGGTACGGCAAGAGCCAGTTTTGCGATGTACAATACCAAAGAAGAAATTGACCTGTTCAAGGCTGCCCTTGAGAAGGCTGTAACGATGCTCCGATAATGGCAACGATTAAAGAAAGACAAGAAGTATTGGTCGAGGAATTTGAATTCTTCGACGAATGGATGGACAAATACAACCACATCATTGAGATGGGGAAGAGTCTAGATGCCTTACCGGAAGAAAAGAAGAACGATGATCTTTTGGTGCAAGGCTGCCAAAGCAAGGTGTGGTTGCATGCAGAGAAGAGTGGTGATAATGTTTTATTTCAAGCAGATGCCGACGCCATTATCGCGAAGGGTATAGTCGCCATGTTAATTGATGTTTTTGATAATCAGCCTGCGAAAGAAGTGGCTGTTGCAGATCTAGGATTCTTGGAAGAGATTGGGTTGAAAGACCATCTCAGCCCAACGAGAGCTAACGGTCTGATGAGCATGATCAAACAAATGAAATTTTACGCCTTGGCTTTTGCCGGCTAATACAAAAGTGCCATGAGTGAAGAGTTGACGCACAGCGAAATGCAAAAGATTGGAGAAGAGGTCGTAGGAGTCCTATGCACCATCTTTGATCCTGAAATTCCGGTAGACATTTACCAATTGGGATTGATCTACGATGTGAAGGTCAGCACAGAGCGTGATGTTCATATTATGATGACGTTGACCTCGCCGAATTGTCCCGTAGCAGAAAGCTTGCCGCAAGAAGTGAAGGAGAAGTCTAGAGCTTTAGACAGCGTAAACGACGTTGAAGTAGAAATCACTTTCGATCCGCCGTGGGACAAGAGTATGATGAGCGAAGAGGCAAAACTCGAGCTCGGCATGCTTTAATTGTACTAATTCTCTAAAATTTTCCCAAAACGAGAACCATCTAACGCTTAATCCGTTAAGGATGACGTTACTTTGTTGCTCGTTATTCAAAGAATCGAGCGATTTTTTGTGAATTAGAAAAATATCCGCCAAATGAAAATTGGAATAGACGCCATTTCATACTACGTACCTAGCCACTACCTCCCTATTGAAGCACTTGCGAATGCAAGAAACATTGAATATGCCAAACTGAACAAAGGCTTGGGTCTGACATCTATGTCCTTCCCGGATGTCGACGAAGATGCTGCCTCCATGGGAGCGAATGCAGTTCTCGACATGTTCCAAAGAGAATCTCTTGATCCAGCAACAGTGGGTAGAATGTACCTGGGTACAGAAAGTGCTTTGGATAGCGCCAAACCCACCGCTACCTATATTCTAGACTTAGTAGAACAGGAATTGGCTGCTGAGCACGGCGAGCGTTGTTTGAAAAATGTGGATGCTGTTGATATGACCTTCGCGTGTATCGGTGCAGTAGATGCGTTAGAGAATGCTTGCCTGTATGTTCAGCAAAACCCAGAAAAGAAAGCCATTATTATCGCGGCCGATTTGGCCAAATATGACCTAGGTTCAACCGGAGAATACACCCAAGGCGCCGGTGCTGTGGCATTGCTCGTGAGTGCAGATCCAGCGATTGTCGCATTGGATGCCGAGATTGGCGTAGCCACTAAAGGAGAGCGTGATTTCTTCAAACCACGCAGAACACATACTAAAGTCTCTGTTCTCGTTCAAGCAGCCTCTTTGTTAGGAGTTGAATTGAGTGAAGAAGAGGCAGCTGCTAAGCTTTTAGAGGCAGAAGGTTTCTGGGGCGGAAACAGCATGATCCGCAGCTATGTTGAAGAGCCGGTTTTTGACGGTCAATACAGCAACGGCGCTTATGTTGGCCGTATCCAAGAGGCACTCGCTCACTTTGAGAGCAAGGTGGACCTGAATCCTGCATTGGATTGGGACCGCGTAGTGATGCACTTGCCTTATGCCTTCCAAGGGCGCCGTATGCTGGTGAATTTCTACCTGGATTGGATGAACGCTAACGGAAAATGGGACGAAGTAGTTGCTGCTATGGGCGGCGATAAACCAGAGGATAAAGACGAGGCGAAAGCTTGGGTAAAAGCATTTAGTAAGAGTGATTACTACCGCGCTTATGTGGCAAAAGCCTTAGCCCCTGCCGAACGAGCTTCAAGCTTGATTGGAAATATGTACACGGCTTCCATCTTCATGGGATTGCTTAGTACGCTGTGTGATGCAGCAGATAAAGGCGAGAACATCGAAGGTGCTTGTATCGGTTTCATGGGCTACGGTTCAGGAAGTAAGGCGAAGGTCTTCCAAGGTCACGTGCAGGCTGGATGGTCAAAAGTTGGCGGATTAGATCTGTTTGGCAGTCTAGAGAAACGTACAGCCGTAAATTTCACTACGTATGAGAACTGGCACAATGAGCGTTTAGATGGTCCAATTCTTCCTTCAAAATCCGGCTTCGTTTTTGACGGTCTCAGAACAGCAGAAAACCAAGAATTTTTCCGAGATTACAAGAAACAGTAATCCGTTATTATGACCGAGGGGGAAATCGTAAACAAAGTCGCGCAGAGCCCACTAATTACCTTCAATCTTGAAGACTACCTACCTGCAAAGGTGGAGCAATTAGATATTTCTCAGTTCCTTGATGGAGGCTACCTCTTACGTGAAAAAGAGTTCCGAGCTTCTCTTAAAGATTTCGATTACTCCCCGTTCGTTGGCGCCACGGTACGCATTTATTGTTCAACGGATGCCATACTCCCGGCGTGGGCCTCTATCTTGGTCGCTTCAAAGCTTAGTGACCACGATACTCGAAGCTTCTGGGCACCTACTGAGGAGGCCTTTTTTGCGCAATACTACCGCTGGAAATTGGCCCAAGTAAATTGGCCCTCCTACGAAGGGAAACCGATAATCATTAAGGGATGCGGGGATGCTCGCATTCCGCAAGATGCGTATATCCAAACGGCAGATGCGCTCAAAGGCATCGCAAAGAAAATCAGTTACGGGGAAGCCTGTTCCGCAGTACCCCTGAAATAACTAAAGAGTTATAGAAAGTCCTATGTTCTGGCTTGTCGCGGCCCCTAATTCTAGCACCAATACGCCAGATTCAACGATGGGATTAAGGCCGTAGTAGTAATACAAGTTAAACGGTCCTCGGCCTGCCTTTAGATATGCCCCGTATCGAAGTGTACTGAACCCACCAATGTTGTAAAACTTCACACGGTAGTCTTCGGTTTGCAGGTAGGCGTAAGAATCTACTCGATAGCCAGCGATTGCACCGACATAAAAGCGGTTGTATCGTCCTTTGTTATTGGCTGCCGAACGGTACCTAAATTCTAACACACCGTCCACATATTCTGCAGCCAATCGGTTTGAGAGGTAGGCTTCGCCGTCCAAATTCTGAAGCGTCTGACTGCCGTCTGCTGAAACGTCTATGTGTAAGTTTCCGTGGTAGAAATGACCGCTGTATCCCACGCCATACGCCAAGCCAAAATGGGAGAGCCCAAAGGTGCTTTCACGCAGAAGCTGCACCTCTTGTGAATTTGCCTGCCACGCAGGTACAAAAGCATCTCCAGCGCCCACAACCATCAACGACGAGGTATTGAAGCTCACCCCTTCGCCCGGTTCCGGGATGAATGCTTTTCCTTGTGCGAAGGCCAAAGTAGAAGCCAAGAGAATTAGTAAAACGTATTGGAATTTTCTCATTCTTAAGAACAAGTTAGTGCAATAGATTCAAACCCATCGATCTCCAAGGTGATTTCATCCCCCTGAACTACAGGTACCATGGGACCTAAAGCACCAGATAAAAGAACTTCACCCTTGGTCAACGGCTCGCCCTGATCGGCCATTTTCTGCGCCAACCACAAGGCAGCATTTAGAGGATTGTCCATACAGGCTTTACCCGTTCCTTCACTGCAACATTCACCGTTTTTGTACAAACGCATAACGGCAGTCGAAGGATCCATTTCTTCCAAAGTTTTGAAGTCGTTGCCAATGATAAAATGCGAGCCTGAAGCATTATCAGCGATGGTATCTGAAATACGAATGTTCCAGCCCTCAACACGAGAATCTACAATTTCAATGGATGCACGGATTTCTGAAATGGCATCCTTGAGCAGTGCCATAGTAATGTTGCTCGCAGTGATGGCTTTGCCAAGCACAAAGGTCAATTCACCTTCCACTTTTGGCAAAATGGCTTTTGTAGTATCAAAACTGCCGCTTGGCGAAACATCCATGGTGTCGAAGAGAATGCCATAATCCGGTTGATCTACACCCAATTGCTCTTGAACTGCAAAAGAGGTCAAACCAATCTTTTTCCCCACCACTTTCTCGCCGCGTTCCTTGCGAAGGGCAACCAGCTCTTTCTGTACGGCATAGGCTGCATCCACATTATTATCAATGTGGTCACGGATAGGCGCAATGCTCTGGCCAGAATTCAAAGAATCGAACAGTTGTTTTCCAAGGTCTTTGTGCAATGACATAGGTGAGATTTTAACTCCTCTAAAGTAGTGTATATTTGTAGGGAACCCGCACAAACTAAAGAGTCAATCCTATGCCGTTTTATCAAAAGCAAGGACAATTTCCACACAAGCGTCATACCCAGTTCCGCAAGGAAAATGGCGAGCTGTATCATGAAGAACTTTTCGGGACTATAGGCTTTGACGGCATGTCCTCGTTGTTGTACCACAATCATCCGCCAACCATGGTGAAAGAAGTGGGCGAAAGCATCGACATTGCACCAAAGATTGCCGTTGAGAAAAACATGAAGGCCTACCGCCTAAAAGGGTTTGACGTAAAGCCGACGGAAGATTATTTAGATAGTCGTGTGCCTGTTCTGACCAATAAAGATTGTACCATCACCCTTGCTGCCCCCACAACATCCATGACGGATTACTTCTATAAAAATGCGCAGAACGACGAGGTGGTTTTTGTGCATGAGGGAAGCGGAACGTTGAAAACCCAGTTTGGGGAATTGGCTTTTTCTGAAGGTGATTATCTGGTCATTCCTCGTGGGATGATTCAACAGTTTCACTTCGATACCACCGACAACAGATTCTTTATCATTGAGAGTAGCCACCCCGTGTATTCACCGAAGCGTTACCGCAACTGGTTCGGACAATTGCTCGAGCACAGTCCGTATTGTGAGCGGGATCTTCGTACGCCTGTGTTGGGTGAAGCACATGATGAATTAGGAGACTTTGCCATGAAGGTGAAGAAAGAAGATATGCTGCACACCTACACCTATGCTGCTCATCCATTCGGCGTTGTAGGTTGGGACGGCTTTAATTACCCGTATGCCTTCAGCATCCATGATTTTGAACCGATTACTGGGCGTGTCCACCAACCGCCACCGGTACACCAGACCTTCGAGACAGGGGCGTTTGTTATCTGTTCGTTTGTGCCGCGCTTGTACGACTACCACCCAGAATCGATCCCGGCTCCATATAACCACAGCAACATTGATTCTGATGAAGTCTTGTATTACGTCGACGGAGATTTCATGTCGCGCAACAACATTGGACGGGGACAGATTACTTTACATCCCGCAGGCATTCCTCACGGGCCACACCCTGGCACTTACGAGGCAAGCATTGGAAAAAAGGAGACGCTAGAATTGGCCGTAATGGTCGATACTTTTGCCCCACTTAAAATAACAGAACAAGCTCTCGCTCTTGATGCTGGTGATTACCACAAGAGCTGGATCAAATAACCTATTGCAATGACCAATACATTACCCAAACAATACGAAGACGCCCAAGATTTCTTGGAACTTTGGGGCACGGACCACGTGGAAATCTACGTGGGTAACGCCAAGCAAAGTGCCTATTACTTCAAAACGGCTTTTGGCTTCCAAGAGGTGGCTTACGCGGGACTAGAAACAGGCGTTAGCGATCGCACGTCCTATGTGCTCCAACAAGATAAAATTCGCTTGGTGATCACCTCTTCCATGGTGAAAGACAGCGACATCAACAGACACCTCAACGACCACGGTGACGGGGTGAAGTTTGTAGCGCTATGGGTGCCTGACGCAACGAAGGCGTTTGAGGAAACGACCAAGCGCGGTGCGAAGCCGTATCAAGAACCTAAAGTCATTGAAGATGCCCATGGAAAGGTGGTGACTTCAGGGATCTATACTTATGGCGAGACCGTACACATGTTTGTCGAGCGCAACGAGTACGACGGACCGTTTTTACCTGGTTACGTTGCCCGCAGTCCCAAGTACCAGCCGGGACCTGTTGGCCTGAAATACATTGACCACATGGTGGGTAATGTAGATTGGGGGCAGATGAACACTTGGGTGAAGTTCTATGCCGAGGTGATGGGCTTCTCTCAAATCATCTCTTTCGACGATAAGGATATTTCTACGGAATACACTGCGTTGATGTCTAAGGTGATGTCCAACGGCAACGGCCGTATCAAATTCCCAATCAATGAGCCGGCCGAAGGCAAGAAACGCTCTCAGATTGAAGAGTACATCAACTTCTACAACGGTGCCGGCGTACAACATTTGGCGTTGGCCACAGACAACATCATTCACACCATTCACGAGCTTCGTGAGCGCGGCGTAGAGTTTTTGGATGTTCCGGACACCTACTACGATGACCTTAAGGAACGTGTTGGCGCGATCGATGAAGACATGGAAGTGTTGAAGAAGTACAAAATTCTCGTGGACCGCGACGACGAAGGTTATTTGCTCCAGCTGTTCACGAAACCCTTAATGGACCGCCCGACGGTCTTCATTGAAATCATTCAGCGCAAGGGTGCGACAAGCTTTGGAAAGGGGAACTTTAAAGCCCTGTTTGAAGCGATCGAACGAGAACAAGAAAACCGAGGAACCCTCTAACCCCAAATACACGAATTAATGACCCTATTAGCGAACGACCCTTCGAGAAAGAGTTGGATTCCTGTTCCAGCAGGAAGCGATTTCCCCATTCAAAACCTACCGTTCGGGGTATTCATTCCCGAAGATGATATCATCACTACTGGAACACGGATCGGGGATACTGCGATCGACCTGAGTGTACTTCACCAGCTCGGCTATTTTGACGGTATAGATCTACCGGATGATGTGTTCCTACAAGATACCTTGAACGACTTCATTGCCCTGGGCCGACCCATTTGGAGAGCTGTACGCAACAGGTTGGCTGAAATTTTTGACGAGAACAATGAGGCACTAAAAGGAAATGTTGCGCAACAAAACCAAGCACTTTTCCCAGTAAATCAAGTGCAGATGCTGATGCCCGTATTCGTGCAAGATTATACGGACTTCTACAGCTCTATCGAGCATGCAACCAACGTAGGAAAGATGTTTCGTGATCCAGACAATGCTTTGTTGCCGAACTGGAAGCACATTCCCGTTGGATACCACGGAAGAAGCTCTTCTATTGTCATTAGCGGCGTAGACTTACACCGCCCGAAAGGACAGCGTATGGCACCCGGTGCTGATGCACCTACTTTTGGCCCAAGTATCCGCATGGATTTCGAACTTGAACTGGCATTTATTACAGGCGAAGGCAAGCCTATGGGACACCGCATTAAAGCTGAGGAAGCAGACGAATACATCTTCGGCATGGTGTTGTTCAACGACTGGAGCGCTCGTGATATTCAAAAGTGGGAATATGTGCCGCTTGGCCCGTTCCTTGGGAAGAACTTTGGATCAAGCATCAGCCCTTGGGTGATGACTATGGATGCTTTGGAGCCTTTTAAAGTGGAAGGACCTGTACAGGATCCCCCTGTGCTGCCGTATTTGAAAACGGAGGGCAGGAATAATTATGATATTAAATTGGAAGTGGAATTGGCCCCAGAAGGAAAAACTGGGACAGTGATTTCTCGTTCGAACTACAAATACATGTACTGGAACCAGCGTCAGCAGTTGGCCCATCATACAGTGAACGGTTGTAATATCAATGCAGGCGACATGATGGCTTCCGGCACCATTTCCGGAAAGTCAAAGGACAGCTATGGTTCTATGTTAGAGCTGAGCTGGGCAGGTAAAGAGCCGATTACTTTAGACACCGGAGAGACGCGTACCTTCATTGAAGACGGCGATACTATAAGCATGCGCGGGCATTGTGAAAACGGTGAGGTTCGCATTGGTTTTGGCGAAGTAAGCACGAAGCTTCTCCCGGCCATTGAAGATTAAGAAATTGAAGTAAAGCCTCTTCGTTGCTCAAACAATGAAGGGGCTTTTTTCTTACCTTTTAGTCGACCTAATTAACCCAAAATATGTCACAGAAAAACTACATCTCTAAGGTGGTTTCCGACGCTCATGCAGCTTTGGACGGCTTGGAGGACAATATGACCGTAATGTTCGGCGGCTTTGGATTGTGCGGGATTCCCGAAAATTCCATTGCAGCCATCCGCGATAAAGGCACCACAGGCATCACGTGTATTTCAAACAATGCCGGCGTGGACGATTTTGGTTTGGGACTACTCTTAAAGACACGCCAGATCGTAAAAATGATCGCTTCATACGTGGGAGAAAACGATGAGTTTGAGCGCCAGATGCTTTCTGGTGAGTTGGAGGTAGACCTTGTGCCGCAGGGCACGCTTGCTGAGCGCTGCCGCGCTGCAGGCGCGGGCATACCTGCCTTCTTTACGCCTGCTGGATATGGAACAGAAGTGGCAGAAGGAAAGGAAGTACGTGTATTTAACGGCAAGCCACACATCCTAGAACATGCCTTTGATGCGCCGTTCGCTTTTGTCAAAGCGTGGAAAGGAGACAAAGCGGGAAATTTGATTTTTAAAGGAACCGCAAGAAACTTCAACCCAATGATGGCCATGGCTGGAAAAATTACCGTGGCTGAAGTAGAGGAGTTGGTTGAAGTGGGAGAATTGGACCCGAATGATATTCATGTACCTGGCATATTTGTGCAACGCATTTTCCAAGGTGCCGATTACGAGAAACGAATAGAACAACGCACCGTGCGTGCAAAAGCTGAATAATATGGGATTGAGTAAAGA
>JACESW010000033.1 GCA_013911625.1 Cryomorphaceae bacterium
GGAGAAGACTGGTGCGCGTATTGAGGTGTTCTTGCTTCGTGAATTGAATGCTGAGAGCCGTCTTTGGGATGTTCTTGTTGATCCGGCGAGAAAGATTCGTATTGGGAATAAACTCTACTTCGGTGAAGACGATTCGTTGGTTGCTGAGGTTATTGATAATACTACTTCACGTGGACGTACACTGCGTTTCTTGTTTGACGGTTCTTACGAGGAATTCCGTGCGAAATTGACCGAGATGGGTGAAACACCGCTTCCGAAATATATTGATCGCGAGCCTACCATCGACGACGCTGAGCGTTACCAAACCATCTTTGCAAAAGAAGAAGGCGCTGTTGCCGCTCCTGTTGCAGGTTTGCACTTCTCAAAACATTTGATGAAGCGTTTGGAGATTAAGGGTGTTCACTTGCCAGAATTGACCCACCATGTAGGTCTTGGAACGTTCCGCCCTGTCGAGGTTGAAGATTTGAGCAAGCACAAAATGGACAGTGAGCAGTTCATCATGCCTCAATCTACTGCAGATGTGGTAAATGAAGCTCTTGCCAATAAGCGTCGTGTGTGTGCCATTGGCACCACTACGGTGAGAACATTGGAAAGTTCGCTTACTACAGGTGGACGTGTCACTGAGACGGAAGGTTGGACCAACAAGTTCATCTTCCCGCCGTATGAAGTAAAGATCCCGAACGCGATGGTAACGAATTTCCATCCTCCAGGTTCTACATTATTGATGATGAACAGTGCAATGTTGGGTCACGACCTTGCGATGCATGCCATCAATGTTGCCATCAAAGAGAAGTACCGCTTCCTGGCCTTTGGCGATGCGATGTTGATCATCTAATCCATTAAGATTTCATAAAAGGAAGCCCTGCCAGTTTTGGTGGGGCTTTTTAGTTGATGCCCTCAAAAGCTGCGAGGTATTCCTGGGCAATTTTGGGCCAATTAAAGTGCGCTTCAATCCTAGCTTGCGCCAAGGCTCCTTGCTCGATTTGTACCTCTTTATTAGGAAGGTTTTGAAGCATCGCGGTCAATTCTTCCTCGCTGTCCCACAAGCCGCCTAAGCCACCCAAAACACTTGCGTTGAACGGATTGCTGTGGGCAAGAACGAAGGCACCACATCCCATGGCTTCTAGCAGTGCGGGGTTTGTACCGCCTGCGCTATGTCCGTGCAGGTAAGCTTCGCAATTTTTACGCAGTGCGTTGACTACGTCTTTTTCATAAATGGAACCTGGAAAGACAATATTCTCACAAGCTTGATACTTTCTGTAGAGTTTCTTTCCATAGGTTGTAGAGTAATCACCAACAGCTACGAGGGTTTTCCCACTCTCTTTGGCCGATTCTAAAATCTCCTTCACGTGATTATCTGGTTGCACACGACCAATGTGAAGCACAAAATCTTCAGTGGGCAGACCCTTGCTCTTGAGAAGCTCTGTATCGGATGTTGAAACGATTTCCGCACCATAGGCGATGGTTGTACAGGGCGTCTTGTATTTAGTCAGGTAGTCGGCAATCATAGGATTGTCAGCAACTAAAAGTTTTGAACGTTTGGCCGCTCTGCGCTCGGACCATCTTAGGAAAGGGGCGAGGGGACCCTTGTATTTGGCTCTTTGGTGCTCCAACCCGTCCATGTTCGTGACGGTTTTTTGCTTTGGCCATAGAAAGGACCATATGCCTGAAGTGGTATAACCTAGCTGTAAGATGATGTCGTAGTCCTTCTTCTTTGCGTCTAGGATACAACGAAGGTCGTAGATGAATTGGCCCGCTAAACCCAATGAATTTTCAGGGTTGAAAATATGAGTAATCTCAACGCCCTCAAAGTTTTCGAGCGGTTCGGGATGATCGCTTACCGTGTATACTGTGACCTGATGACCGGCACGTACCCACAAGGGGCAAACACGTTCAGCCATTTCTTCAAACCCGCCATAGCGGTTGGGAATTCCCCGGGATCCAAGTATTGCGATTTTCACGGGACTAAATGTAGGATTTTTAAGGTGGATGGCAGAACTTTTAAAGAAACCTAAACCCCGAATTATGGATTTTCAAAGCAACTGCCATCAATGGACGGAATCCCAATTGCTCAGTTATGTGCTCAATGGCGCGAGCCGTTATCAAAATGTAGATGATATGGCAGCGGAATTTTCAAACCAGTTTAAAAGTTTATCTCATTTAATGCAGATGGACGAGAAAGCATTGTGCAGCATCAAAGGCATAGGGCCTACAAAGGCAAAACAGATCATGGCCATGCTTGCCTTACATCGCGCTTGGAATGCGCCGAAAGACCTGCCTCAAAGCATTAAAAAAAGCGGCGATGCCCTTCCTCACTTTTACCCTTTGCAAGCGCTAGCTCATGAAGAATTTCATGTCCTCTACCTCAATAGGGCACATGTTCCGCTTACCTGTCAGCAGTTGTTCAAGGGTGGGATAACAGGGACGGTTACCGATGTGAGGGTGGTAATGAAAAAGGCCCTTCAGTGGGCAGCTACAGCAATGATTGTAGCACATAACCACCCCTCCGGTGCCCTTTATCCCAGCGAGAATGACAAGCGAATGACCAAAAAGCTTGTTTCTGCGGCAAAAACCTTGGATATGACCGTGCTTGACCACCTTATTGTGACGCGAAGTGGCTACTTTAGCTTTTCAGATCAAGGCTTGATGTAAATGGGAGCGGTACGTTACCTGCAGAATTGGAGATCATTTTTAGGAAAGTATGACCATTGGCGGTTCCTATTTGCGGAACTGAACAAGCTTATGTACCTACCTTCCTACACGGAAGATTTAGACGAAGCGGGAAAGGAGCAATGCTTGCATCACGCCGCGAAATGGCTCATTTACTCTCAAGAGCAAGGCAATACAGCCGGCTGCGGCACCTATTATTTCAATAGCGGCTGGACCAGTGACTACCCAGAAACGACAGGATATATCATCCCTTCGTTGTTACGATATGCCGCTTACAATAAAGCACAGTGGTCGGAAGAAGCAGTAAACGCTGCCCTTAAAGCAGGGGAGTGGTTGTTGACCGTTCAGCACAACGACGGTGGCTGGCCGGGAGGTTATATCGAACAGAACAGGCCATCAGTGGTATTCAATAGTGGCCAGATTCTTCGGGGTATGCTTGCTTTATATGAGTTCAATGGGGATCCTCGATGGAAGGATGCATCAGAGCGTTGTATTCACTGGATATGGCAACAGTTGGATGAGCACGGCAGATTTGCAACCAATGATTACATGGGTGCCATTCGTGTGTACGGCAGTTATGTGGTGGCGCCTATTTTAGATTGGCTCCCGCACTTTGAAGAGCACAAAGCGGCTTGGGAAGGCTTTGCACATAGACATTTGATTTGGGTCTGTACCCAGCAAAATGAAGTCGGCTGGTTTGCCAACTGTGACAATACCCAGCACAAGAACGATAAGCCTATTATACATACCATAGCCTATACCATTGACGGTATGTGGAATGCAGGACTGGCGTTGAAAAATGACGACTTTAAAGCAGCCGCAATTTTGCCCGCTAGAGTTTTAGCGACCGATTTTTTAACGCGTGGCATTTTAAACGGCCGCTACACATCAAACTGGAACGGCGTAGAGGCCTTTATACCCACAGGAGGGGCTCAGCTCGCCATTGTGTGGTATGGCATGTATGAGGTAACGGGAGAGGCTATCTGGAAAGAAGCTTATGAGAAGATGAATACACTGCTTTGTGTGATCGCTCGCAGAGGAGCGCGTCAGTCGAAGGATTCCCTTGGGGCATTGCAAGGCAGTTTCCCATTATGGGGTCGGTACGAACCGTTTGGATTGCCGAATTGGGCAACGAAATATTTTTTAGACACACTACTGAATGAGCGTTAGAGATACCATAAGAAGCATGGTTCCAACGGCCTTGTTGGAATGGAATAGGACAAGGAAGAAAAAGCAACAGCGCAAAATTTTGGAACAAAAGCGTGCCGCTGGCGCTGTTTGGACTAGGGAGAAACTTCTAGCCGCTTTGAAAGAAGCAGGTGTGGATGCGGAAAGGGATCTGTTGGTGCATAGTGCGATGAGCAAAATAGGTTATGTAGAAGGCGGTCCTGCGACTGTAGTTGCAGCTCTACAAGATTCATTGCATCCATCTTCAACCTTATTAATGCCCACTTCACCAGTAGTTACGTTACAAGCAAAACACGAGTTAGCATTATTTGATGTTGCTTCAACGCCTTCAAAAATGGGTGCGATCACCGAGTATTTTAGGGCGAATGTAGCATCCCATCGTAGTGCGCACCCCTTAGAACCTGTAGCAGCCTATGGTCCTCGTGCTGAAGCATATACTTCATTACATCATACAGATTCTACCTCTTATGGTACTAACAGTCCATGGCGAAAACACATGGAACATGAGGGTCAGATATTGTACATAGGAACCACCTTAATTAATTCAGGCACCTCTTTGCATGCCGTGGAGGATGCCATAGGTCATGAGGATTTTAAGTTCCCAATTTATCTCGACCATCGTAAAACGTTTAATGTTCTTTTGCAGGGCCGAACGCTTAGCATCACTTCAACAGTTCACAATCCAGTATGGAGTAATAAGCGGGAATGTGATGGACTCATTCCTCTATTGGAAACTAAAGGTGCACTTAAGCACGTTACCGTTGGGGAAGCACCCGCTTTACTGGTGGATGCAGCTCAAATGAAATCCATACTTTTGGAAGAATACGCTCTACGGGGCGTTACCATGTATACGCCACAAGGTTCATGAGCAGAATTTTAATAACAGGAGCAGGTGGTGGTATCGCGAAGGCGGTCCTACCAGTATTGCACGAATTAGGCCACTCGATGCTGCTGACAACGCGCTCGAGGACTGCTACTTTGGAGAGTTTTCTGAAGGATGCAGGAATAGATGCACCCGTCTTTCAGGCGGATTTAACGGTAGAATCTGATGTAGAGGCGCTCTTTGAATGGGTTGCTGAAAACGGTGGGTTAGATGTACTGGTAAATAATGCGGGTATTGCGCACGCTGCGGCTGCATGGAAGTTGGACGCTACAGAGATGGAGCGCCTCTTTCAAATCAATTTCTTTTCGGCTGTACGCTGTTCTTCGAAGGCGCTGCCGCTTCTTCGCGCTCAAGGAACGGGTCGAATTATTAACGTGAGTTCGGTCGTTGCGCATAAGCCAAGTTTTGGCACCAGTGGCTACGCGGCCTCGAAAAGTGCACTTGAAGGTTATGCGCGAGGTATAGCCATCGATGTTGCCAACAAGGGCATTACCGCCAATACAATTGCCTATGGCTACATGGAGGCGGGGATGCTTTATGATGTGCCTGAGGCCATGCTAGAACAGATAAAGACCACCATTCCAAAGGGCTCCTTTGGAGATGCAAGCCAGATAGGTCGAACAATAGACTACTTAATCAATAGTCCATTCACTACGGGACAGACCCTACATGTAAACGGTGGCCAATGGATGCCTTAATTGCACTTTATTCTAAAGAAACATCTAGCCGTTTTATTTGGGCAGCACGCGTGTTTTTTAAACATGCGATGAAGTGTGATTTAAAGATCTACAGTGATGTAGATGCTTTTAATGGGGCGCAAGGAATGAAGGTGAATTACAGTCCGGATCCTATCGAAGGCTCTTTTCATATTTCACCACACGGTCTGCTCTGGGAGAGTGAGCTCGTTGAGCAAGATTTTCCTTGTACGAAGTGGGAATCGCTGACTGTATTTTGCAGTAGACGAATAGGGGATGTTCCGTTTGATCCATTGGCAGCGAGCTTTTACTTGGCATCGCGCTATGAAGAATACCTCCCATATATCGCGGATAAGCACGGAAGATTTCCGGCACAAGAAAGCTTTGCCTATAAGAACGGCTTTTTGAATCAGCCATTGGTTAATCTTTGGGCCCTTAAAATAGGGCAGCTTTTATTTGGTACCTCTTTTTCATTGGCGGAGCACTACCGCTTTGAGCCGACGATGGATATTGATAACATGTTTGCGTTTAAGGGCAAAGGTTCTTTGCGCATTGTGGGGGCTTACTTCCGAGATATAAAAAACCTAGATTGGACGACTTGGCGCTTCCGTACTTCAGTACTCTTTGGATTCAAGCGGGATCCTTACGATACTTTCAGAAAGCAACGCAATTGGTGCAAGAAATACGGCATTAAAATGCGCTACTTCATGCTGCTTTCGAAATTTGGACCGAACGATAGAAATGTTAGCCCATACAGTACAGATGCGGCGGTTAAGTTACGTGAGTTAGCCGATTGGGCGGAGGTCGGAATACACCCATCTTATGCTTCGGACAGTGAAGAAGAAGCGGTTCGTGAAGAACGAGATCGCTTGGAAACCATCTTGCGTCGACCGGTCGCCCATTCTCGACAACATTATCTTAAAATGAAGATGCCCGCGACGTTCAGGACTTTGGTAAATCTAGGTGTTGAAAACGACCATAGCATGGGATATGCCGAAGAGGCAGGGTATCGCGCGAGTATTGCTGTGCCGTATCCGTTCTATGACTTAGAATACGAATCCATCCTGCCTTTGACCATTCACCCATTTGTCTATATGGATACTACTTATGCCATGTATAAGGAGCTCGATGCGCAGGAAGCGGAGCCGCTCATGCTGTCTTGGCACAAGGAATTAAAATCCGTCGGTGGACATTACCGTGTCATTTGGCACAATAGAACTTTTGGTGAGCATGAACCCAATAGCGATGGATGGGTTCAATTATTCAAACGACTACTCGATGCAGCGCACCATTAAATTCTTAGAGCACACTCAGATTGATTTTGAAAAGTGGGATGCGTGCGTTGCCGCAACTTCCAATCCTCAGCCGTATGGTTTTAGTTGGTATCTGAATTGGCTCACAGATCAATGGCAAGCATTGGTTATTGGCGATTACGAAGCCGTATTACCATTGTTTATTCAGAAGAAATTCGGGCAATTATATTCTACTCGACCTTATGGAACACAGGCCTTGGGTCCTTATTCAAAGATTCCGTTAACTGCAGAAATTGTCACGGGACTCGTAGAGGAATCTCTTCAACATGTGAAGTATCTGGAGTACTTCTTTAGTCCCGGTACGCCTATGCCTGCAGGGTTTAAACCTAAACAGTTTTCTAATTTCATCGTTGATACCTCCGCCGATTATGAGGTACTTTTCAAAGCATACAGTTCTCAGAACAAACGAAACTTGAAGAAGGCAGATGCTGCTCGTTTTGAATTGGCTGAATGGGCAACGGTTCAAGATGCTGTTCAGCTTTGGCAAAATAATGTGAGGGAAAAAACAGCTATTCCAGCCGAAAGTTTTAACCGCTTAGGCAAATTGCTTGAGTTCTGTCATTATCAAAAGCGTGGCGTATTGTATGCCGTTCGTGATGAATACAACCAGCTCTGTGGCGCCCAGTTTTGGATTATTCACGAGGGTAGAAGTACCCTCTTACTGAATGCCTCCACAGATTGGGGGAAAGACCACGGAGTAAGTACTTGGCTAATTGACCAGCACATTAAAAGTACCGCCGGCAGGTCGCATATTATAGATTTTGAAGGATCGTCAATTCCTGGTTTAAAGCGGTTTTACAGCGGCTTCGGCGCAAAGGATGAACCGTTCTACATGCACGTTGAAAATCAGCTTCCATTCCCTATTAAACTTTTGAAATCAAAATCTACACGATGAGTTACAAGCACCTTTTTTTTGATTGGGACCACACACTTTGGGATTTTGAAAAGAACTCTGAACATTCACTTAGAAAGCTTTTCAAGGATTTAGGTTTAGCAGGATTAGGTATTCCTTCATTTGAAGATTTCTATCCTCTTTATTCGGTGATCAATGAACAAAAATGGGAGCTCTATCGTAAAGGCGAAATTGACAAAGCTACTCTGAGGGCGTCCCGTTTTAAAGAAACGTTTGCTCATTTTGGAGTAGTAGCAGACGAGGTCGCCTGGACGTTGGAGCAGTGTTACATCGAGGAGACCCCGTATGGCCAGCACCTCATTGAGGGGACCAAGGAAACGTTGGAGACCTTGGCCCAAAGAGGGTATAAGATGCACATCATAACGAACGGCTTCACAGAAAGTCAGACCATCAAGTTCACCGAGAGTGGTCTAAAGCACTATTTTGATCTCCTGCTTTGTAGCGATGAGGTGGGCGTGAACAAGCCTGATCCTAAAATTTTCCGTGCTGCCTTATCTCGCACCGGGGCAGAGCGTAAAGAGAGTCTTATGATTGGCGATAATCTTGTTGCAGATTGTGTTGGTGCACGTAACCAAGGTATCGATCAAGTGTTTTTTAATCCTAAGTCTTTGAGACACACCGAACAATTCACTTTTGAAATCACCCGGATTCCTGAATTGCTTGATTTTTTGAAGTAAAGGGTATTTCGGCCCGATTTTTGGCGTTATCTTTCCGGTATGCGTCACTTTATTCCCTTCATATTCTGTGTTTTAGCGGTGGTTTTAGCACCATCGTGCTCCAATACGGTGATTCCTGTCGACCAGTTGCCTGCAGATTCTACTATAACCAATGTGGAGCTAGAAAACTACATCAACAGGACGTACATCGCCTTGTTGAATAGAAAACCAAGTGATGCGGAATTGGCCACTGCTTTAGGTCAACTTGATGTGGATAGGTACGACAGGGAAATTCGCAACATGTACATTCTCGGTCTGCAAAACAGACCGACCTCAAAATGGGCGGCATGGCAGTTCTTATCTGACCGTCTCGTTGATGGTGTAGATACTGGGAGCGTTTACGACGATAGGGATTGGTTCCAAGAACAGTACGACAACGCTTCCTCTCCGGGCGATGCTGCTTGGTGGGGCATGCTTCTTGAAAAATCGAACGATCATATAAAGGCAATGCAAGGTTGGTTCGAGGGAGACACCTCCTATACAGCATTGAGTTCATGGATGGTACGCTTGTATAACTATGACGAAATAAACGCCGGAACCGAAAATTTTGTAGTGAGCATTTATCAGCATTTCTTTCACCGTTATCCGACGGATGTGGAGCTGGCGCAAGCCTCAGATATGGTAGATCGTCAATGGGCGCTCTTGTACGGAACCAACGGAAACTCCAAAGCAGATTTTTTGAATATCATTTTTAGTAGTGGCGAGTACGAGCAGGGTATGGTGATTTCGCTTTTTGAATCTTACTATAATCGTACGCCAAACACCAATGAGACCTTAAAGTATTTGAATCTAATCCAACAGAATTGGACCCGGACTGAACTTCAACGCTACATTTTAACTAGCTCAGAATATGTCAACAGTTAGGTTTTACATAGCGATAATCGCAATGGTCTTAGCATCCTGCTCAAACGATGTGGTTTATGATGTGGGGACACTTGAACCTTCGAATGAAGGAAACAAGACGGAACTAAAGGACGACCTTCAGTTTATGAGTATTGCCTATAGGGATTTATTCGGTGAAGAGGTACCTCCGGACGTGTTGAGTACAATGCGTAAAGCGTACATATCGTTCGGCGACAAGGAATTAATCATTGATGAAATTGTAC